>CAJQKQ010000015.1 GCA_905478925.1 uncultured Verrucomicrobiales bacterium | reverse complement strand
TTCGGCATTCTTGTTTTTATTCTCAGGGGTGCTTAAGGGTGCAGTTTGAGCTGTCCCTTCGTGATCTTTCCATGCCTCCACTTGTGGCAGCAAGTTTGGCAATCGCGGTTGCAACGGATAAAGGCGATGGAAAACACCCGTGGACGAGCCGGAGATGGGCGGCACGATCCATGACCACTCGGCCTGTACTTCGTGGCCCTGGGATTGCTCGCGCTCACAGTGGGCGAGGAATTCGCGCGAAGCTTGGTGGTGGTCCACCATGCGCACACCTTCACGGGCGAAGGAATGCAATACGGCTTCGTTGAGCACGAGCAGGGCACGGTCCTTCCACAGGTCGCTGTCACGCTGCAATCCGAGCCGCTCTGCCACTTCTGGTAGGAGGTTGTAGCGGTTGGCGTCGCCGAGGTTGCGGGCACCGATTTCGGTTCCCATATACCAACCGTTGAAGGGGGCGCAGGGAAAGACATCGTCTAGGGTGACCAGCATCATGTCTGTGATCGCCGGCACGGCGTGCCACCGCAGCCCGAGTTTCGCGAACCAAGGATACTCAGGGTGCTCGAGCTCGACCTCCAGCACGACCTCGCGCGGCAATTCGCGGACGATAACCCGTCCGTCCACCTCAATGACCAAAGGCAGCAAATCGAAGCGTCCGGGGTCGGCCGATGGCGCCCAGCCGAGCGAGCGGACCCGCTCGGTGAAGGCCACGTTCATGGGGTCGCCCAACACCGAGCCGTCTGCGTGGCGGTATCCGGCGTAGCGGATCAGCTGGTGGTTCCAGATCCGAATGCTCGGATGCCCTTCCCGCCACTGGGAGAAAACCGTCTGCGTTGGAATGATGCGACCACCGTTGGTGGCTACGCGCAGGTGCTCGACACAGGCCTCGAAAACCTCGTCGGCATCATCCAGCGAGCGGGCGTCGACGACCTGCAGAGAGCGCCAATGCAGACGTCCTATGCAACGCACTGATTCGCGCCACGCCAGGCGAGCGGCATCGCCCAGCGTCATCCCGCCGGAGCCGTCCGACATGGCTTGAACTAGCTTCCAAGCCTCGTCAGCCCGCCAGCTACGCGCATGGTCGAAAACACTCGCGGCATAAGGGCATGCACCTCCAGATGTCGCTGCGCCGGTCGGTTCTTTATAGGAGATCGGATACATGAATCTTCAGGGATGGGCCGGCGATAAGCGAAGGAATGTACTGTTAGGAGATTGCTTTGAATCCTGCGGCCATCGCTTCACCGGCGACCCGGGGTTGAAAGGGGTTCAGATTTAGTTTCCATCGGGCTGTTTCTCCGCCGAACAGCCTACTTATTAGTAGGCTCTCAGTGAGTCATATCCGAGAAACCTGTTTATGGAGATTGGAGGAAAAAGCCTTGATTTAGCAAGGGATTTTTTGTGCAGCGTGTGTATATCAGATGTTTTCCGGGTAGCTTTGGCGGGCGACGTGCCATCGCTGATATCACTTGTTACAATCGCGTAAAGGGCTTTGCCCCACGCGATCAGGCTTCGGAAAGTCTAAGCTCTTAGCTCCCTGCTCCCTGCTCCCTGCTCCCTGCTCCCTGCTCCCTGCTCTCTGCTCTCTGCTCTCTGCTCTCTGATCTCTGCTCCTTGCTCCTTGCTCCTTGCTCCTTGCTCCTCGCTCCTCGCTCCTCGCTCCTCGCCAAGCGGTTTGAAAGCCGCGCTCCATATTGGAGGGTCAGGAACTCTTCCTTGAAATTCGGGGATTAGGGTTTGAGCTTTTGGTGGAGCCGCGCCAAGATTAGCGCGTTTCCATTTTCTTTCCCAATGAACGCCCTTACCCGCAGCGCCGCAGCTTACTGGCAATCCTCCATCGGCAAAAAACTTGTCGTCGCCGTCACTGGCCTGGCGATGGTGCTCTTCCTCGCAGGCCACCTGACGGGCAACCTGCTGATCTACATGGGTCGCGATGCTTTCAATGAATACGCGGAATTTCTCCACGATGCAGGCCACGGGGCGCTGATCTGGGTGGCGCGAATCGGGCTGCTTGTCGTTGTCACACTGCATGTCTGGGCGACGGTTCTGCTGACCCGTGAGAACAAGGCGGCGAGGAAGCAGGAATACGAATTCAAGGCCACCATCCAGGCATCGAAGTCATCACGGATTATGATCGTTTCCGGGCTGACGATACTCGCGTTCATCATTTTCCACCTGCTGCATTTCACCGTCCGGGTGAATTCTCACCTCGCCGGTCTCGGTGAAACGGATCCCTACGGAATGGTGATCGCCGGCTTTGCTCCGAGTTTCCTCACCTTCTTGGTGGTGCTGTTCTACATCATCGCGATGACGCTGCTCTGCTCCCACCTCAGCCACGGGGTGGCCTCAATGTTCCAGACGCTCGGGCTGCGTTCGAAAAACGCCAGCGAACTGATCCAGAAGATCTCCCTCGGATTCTCCGTCATCATCTGGGCGGGCTTCATCTCCGTCCCGCTCGCGATTTTTCTCGGCATCGTGAAATAAGCCCCGCCCGCTAACCAGAAGCCACTCGCTCGCCCGATTCGAACAACTTTTCCCCGCATCCCCATGTCACTCGATAGCAAAATCCCCGCCGGCCCCCTGGAGCAGAAATGGTCCAGCCACAAGATGAACTCCAAGCTCATCAACCCGGCGAACAAACGGAAATTTTCGGTCATCGTGGTTGGCTCAGGACTCGCAGGGGGAGCTGCCGCCGCGACCCTTTCCGAGCTCGGCTACCAGGTGAAATGCTTCTGCTACCAGGATTCTCCGCGCCGCGCCCACTCGATCGCCGCCCAGGGCGGGATCAATGCCGCCAAGAACTACCGCAACGACGGCGATTCGGTTTACCGACTCTTCTACGATACGGTCAAAGGCGGCGACTTTCGCTCCCGCGAGGCCAACGTCTATCGACTCGCTGAGGTTTCCAATAACATCATCGACCAATGCGTGGCCCAGGGTGTGCCCTTCGCCCGCGAATACGGCGGCCTGCTGGACAACCGCTCCTTCGGCGGTGCACAGGTTTCCCGGACTTTCTACGCCCGCGGCCAGACCGGCCAGCAGCTCCTCATCGGTTGCTACCAGGCGCTTGAGAAGGAGATCCACAAGGGCGGGGTGAAAATGTACCCCCGCACGGAAATGCTCGATCTGGTGAAGATCGACGGCCACGCCAAAGGCATCGTTGTGCGCGACCTGAACACCGGGGCGATCTCCACCCACGCGGCGGATGCGGTGATCCTCGCCACCGGCGGCTACGGCAATGTCTTTTTCCTCTCCACCAACGCCATGGGCTGCAACGTCATGGCCGCATGGCGCGCCTCGCGCCGTGGTGCCCTGATGGCAAATCCCTGCTACACGCAGATCCACCCGACCTGCATCCCGGTCTCCGGCGAATACCAGTCGAAGCTCACCCTGATGTCCGAGTCGCTCCGCAACGACGGTCGTGTGTGGGCACCGAAAACCAAGCAGATCGCGAAAAAGATCCGTGCCGGGGAACTCCATCCCAACGATGTCGGTGAAGACGACCGCGACTACTATCTTGAGCGGAAATATCCGTCCTTCGGAAACCTCGCGCCGCGCGATATCTCCTCCCGCGCCGCCAAGGAAGCCTGCGACGACGGCCGCGGCGTCGCCACGACCGGGCTCGGCGTCTATCTCGATTTCCGGGATGCGATCAAGCGCCTCGGCGAGGATAAGATCCGCTCAAGCTACGGAAACCTTTTCCAGATGTATGAGAAGATCACCGGCGAAAACCCATATCAGCGCCCGATGATGATTTACCCCGCTGTCCACTACACCATGGGCGGCCTCTGGGTGGACTACAACCTGATGTCGAACATCCCCGGGCTCCACGTTCTGGGCGAAGCGAATTTCTCCGACCACGGAGCGAACCGCCTCGGCGCCTCCGCTCTCATGCAGGGTCTTGCCGACGGATATTTCGTTATTCCCACCACCATCGCGAACTATCTCGCTACCCAGACGCCCGGCTCGGTCAGCATCTCGGATCCGGCCTTCGCGCAGGTCGAGGGAGAAGTCCGCGAGCGCATTTCCAAGCTCCTCTCAATCCAGGGGAAACGCACGGTCGATTCCTTTCACCGCGATCTCGGCAAGGTCATGTGGGACAAATGCGGCATGGAGCGCACCGCGAAAGGCCTCACCGAGGCGCTCGAGCGCATCCCGCAGATCCGCGAGGAATTCTGGAACAATGTTCGTATCCCGGGCACTGCGGACACCGCCAACATGGAGCTGGAGAAAGCAGGCCGGGTCGCCGATTTTCTGGAGTTCGGCGAGCTGATGTGCCACGACGCACTTCAGCGCGAGGAATCCTGCGGCGGCCACTTCCGCGGCGAGCACCAGTTCACCGAGGACAGCCAGGAGGTCAAGGACGGCAAGACCCAACCCGGCGAGGCCAAGCGCCACGACGACACCTTCGCCTACGTCTCCGCCTGGGAATACCACGGCCCCGGCCAGACCCCGACGCTCCACAAGGAGGAGCTCGAATACGAGAGCGTGAAACTCTCCGTCCGCAGCTACGCGTAACGTAGCGGTGACCTTCGGTCGCCGTTTTATTATTCTGCCCCGTGCCCCGCTTTTTCCAACTGCGTGAGTTGCTCCGGCAGCAGGGGCTGACCCTTGGCCTGATCGTTTTTATCACGGCGGTGTTGATCGTGCAGAATTTCGCCGATTACGGGTTCACCTACCGCTTCTCCGCCGTGCCGGAGGGGATCGTTTCCGCATGGGGCGAGATCCGTTCCGGAAATTTCAGCATGGGCGCTGCTAAGGAAATTTTCACTCTCTTCACGGCCACTCTGCTGCACGCTGATTTCGGGCATCTCTCGGGAAACATGGCGTTTCTCTGGATCTTCGCAGCCATTGCCTCGGAGCTCTTGGGCGCACGCTGGGTGCTGCCGATTTTCGTTTTCACCGGCATCTGTGGCAATATCTGCCATGTCGCGCTCAATGCGGACGCACCCAACCCTTGTCTCGGTGCATCCGGGGCAGTCATGGGTTTCGAGGGGCTTTATCTGGCCATGGCCGTTCGCTGGCAACTTCCCAATCCCCATGTCTGGCCTGTCGCGAGACCGATCGCCCCGTCGCAGCTCGCGCTTTTAGGTGTCCTCAGCTTGATCCTGGATTTCAACGGTTACATCGGGGGTGATCAAATAACCGCCCATGGAGCACACCTCGGCGGCTTCATCGGGGGATTGTTCCTGGGGAGTTTCATCGTGCCCATGCCTCGCGTCGCCCTGCCGAGGTAGTTGTCATTTCACACACAAAGGCTTAACCGACTCTTAACAATCCCTTTCTTGTGTCTGCCGCGATGGGTGCGGATGATGGCAGACATCATGAAAGCCCGCATCCACTCCGCGCTCGCCCTGCTGGTGTCATGCACCGCCCTGCACGCGCACATCACCGGCAAGCCTTCGCATGACGGAGGGGTCGCAGCAAACAAGACCGCCGATCCCAGCCACAAGGTCGAGATCGAGGAAACCGCAAGCCACCGCATCATCCGCTCGAACGGTTGGCCCGATCACACGCCGTGGGCAGTTTCCGAACCGGGGGAACCCGAACCGCCTCGCCGAGCAGAAGTATGAGTTCCGGGTCAGGCTCAAGCCGGAGATCGCCGCGAAACCCACTCCGCCGCAGCGCTCGTTTTTCGGTGTTGCGCTGAACGGGGTTCCTTTCGAGCCGGGTACCGCGGAGGTTTGGAACAACGACCGCTCCTCCGGCTGGCATTATCAGGCGATGAGCGGCCAGATGGATCTCGGCCTGGATCGGAACCACGCCCATGTGCAGCCGAACGGAGCCTACCACTACCACGGCCTGCCCATCGGCTTGATCGAACGCCTTGGCGCGACCAAGGATACCATGACCCTGGTCGGCTGGGCTGCCGACGGCTTCCCGATCTACGCCGTCTATGGGTACAAGGATGCGGATGATGCGAAAAGCGAGGTAACGGAACTGAAGCCGAGCTATCGCCTGAAAACCGGCAAGCGCCCGAAGCAAGCCAACGGCCCCGGCGGCTCGTACGACGGCCGTTTCGAGGAGGATTTCGAATCCGCCGAGGGCTTGGGCGACCTCGACGAGTTCAACGGCCGTCAAGGCGTCACGCCGCAATTCCCCGAAGAAACCTACTACTATGTGATTAGTAATACCTATCCCTTCATCGGCCGCAGCTGGCGCGGCACTCCCGATCGCTCTTTCTTCAAGTCGCCCCCCGAGGGTGGACGCCGGCGCGGACGGGGACGCCCGGGAGGACGGCCGCCCGGCCAGCCCCCGGGCGGAAGGCCTCCGGAGGGTCGCCCTCCGCGCCGGTGATTTTTATCGGTGTATTAGCCTGCCGCAGCCCAAGTCATTCAATCATGGTAGGGCTGATCCGGCTCGGTCGGCCCTGATCAAAAACGGATGCGCCGTATCTCCGGAAAGGGAGTGAAGCCACGGCAAGACACCGTATTTCCCCCCCGGGATCTCATTTCCGTGTGGGTGTGGCGGGCTGCTAGATTTTTGAAGTGGGCTGACCGAGCCGGATCAGCCCTACCGGGTGAGAAACACCGATAAAAATCACACCCCCTCCGCGCCGGTGATTTGACTGCCTGCGAAAAATCTGTAGCCGTGGTGGCGCAGCGTCTGCATGAGTTTTATCATCCTTCTGTTGCTTCGCGCGTTCATCTGCGCTTCAAGATCGAAGAGGAAAATTTGGGTTCATCGACGGATAAGCCGTTTTTACTCCCTTGGCTCCGCTTTGGGTTATTGGGTTTTCCCTGTGGCTGATCCGTCGTGCCGCTTTTTCGTGCCTGGGTTTCTCAGTTTAATTTTCTGGGAGATAGGCTAAGTTCGCTGCGGAATGAGTGGCAACGAACCAACCATCGAAGCGGAGGTCGTCGAAATCGACGGCGTTTCCGTGGAGCCGAAACCTGTGCGTGAGGAATCCGCGAAGGGAACTCCCTGGGCGCAGTGGGGCACGTGGCAGGGTCGGGTGAAACAGCTCGATGCGAGATGGTGGCCGCTATGGATCATTCTCGGGTTCATGGCGTTGGTGATGTTCGTCGCCATCGGGATGGTTGCGGTGGTGCTGTTCGTTACCTACCGGATTTTCGCAGGGCTACTGAACGGGATCGCGCGCCTGTTTTTCCCCTCCCACGAGCTCCAGCGCCGCTAGCTGGATTGAGGGTGCGCCGCAGGCTTTGGACTGCTGTGGTGTTCCGCAGCTTTCGGGGTTGATGTGTTTGTAATCAGTCGGCAGGTAGCGACCAATCGCTGCGATGGGCGACGCTTCTCGTGAGAGCTGGGAATGAAGAATCCCAGCAGTCCAGAGCCTGCGGCGCTTTTGATGCCAGATTTCTCGTGATTCGAACAGGGATCGGGGGCTATGCCGATTTTGCGATCATCAGCAGCCGCAAGCCGTTGAGGCAGACGATAACCGTGCTGCCCTCGTGGCCGACGACACCGATCGGCAGCGGCAGGGCGAAGCCGAGGGCGGCGATGATGAGGAAAAAGATCACGCCGGCGGCGAGCGAGAGGTTCTGGATAAGGAGGCGCTTCGCCCGCCGCGAGTGGCTGAGGAGAAGGGGAATATTTTCCAAACGATCGCCCATCAGCACCACATCGGCCGTCTCCATTGCGACATCGGTTCCGGCCGCTCCCATCGCGACGCTGAGGTCGGAGGCGGCGAGAGCCGGGGCGTCGTTCACGCCGTCGCCGACCATCATCACACAACCCTCGCGCTTTAGCTCGCGGATGACCTTGAGCTTGTCTTCGGGCAAAAGCTCCGCCTGGATTTCATCGACCCCGGCCTCCGCGGCGATAGTCTTCGCGACGGCTCTTTGGTCGCCGGTGAGCATGACGACCTTTTTCACGCCGAGCTTGTGGAGCTGGGCGGTGAGCTCCCTAGCTTCCGGTCGTATCGTATCGGCCATGGCGAAGACAGCCATGGCCGTGACCATGTCGCCCTCCCGCAGGCCGAGCCAGACACAGGTGTGGCCTTTCTCCTGGAGGGGTTTTGAGAGTTCGGAAAGAGAACTGAAGCCGTCCGCCTCGATCTCGCGGAACCAGCGTTCGCTGCCGATCAGGTAGCGCTTGTCTTTAATGGTGGCTTCCGCCCCTTTTCCGGTTGTGGATTGGAAAGCGGTGGCGGCGGGGATCTCGGTTTTCAGGCCTGCGGCTGCATCGACGATGGCGTGGGCAAGGGGATGCTCGGATTTCGATTCCAGTGCGGCGGCGATACGCAGGAGCTCTACGGCTTCCTGAGGGAGATCACCCGGGACACCGTTCCTGCCCTGCGGGGAAACGATTTCGGTGAGCGAGGGCTTGCCGATCGTGAGCGTGCCGGTCTTGTCGACGGCTACGATGTCGACCATAGATGCGCGCTCCAGGTGCGAGCCACCCTTGATGAGTATGCCGCGCCGCGCCGCGCCGCCGATGGCGGAAAGAACGGTTGCAGGCGTGCTGATGATAAGCGCGCAGGGTGAGGCGACGACCATCACGGTCATCGCGCGGTAGAAGGCCTCGGCGAAGGTTTCTCCCCACATCAGCCACGGCACCAGGAACACGCCTATGGTGAAAAGGATCACGCCCATCGCATACCATTGCTCGGCGGTTTCAAGGAAACGCTGGGTGCGAGATTTCTCCGCCTGCGCTTCAGCGACGAGCTTGACCATGCGTGCCAGCGCAGAGTCCTCCGAGCGCTTGGTAACTTCCAATTCTATGCCGCCGCTCTGGTTGATCGTCCCTGCAAAGAGGGTGCTTCCGGGGGTTTTCGCCACCGGCATCGATTCGCCGGTGAGCGAGGATTCGTCCACATGTGTGCGACCTTCGGAAAGCTCGCCGTCCACCGGGATTTGCTCGCCGGGTTTCACCACCACGGTCTCGCCGATTTCCAGATCCTCCACCGGAACTGAGACGGTGCCGCCGCCCCGCATCACCAGTGCCGTCTCGGGTCGCAGGGTTAGCAGCGACTCGATGGCGCGGTGGGTGCGATCCATGGCGTAGCGCTGGAGGACGTTGGAGAAGCTGAAAAGGAACAGCAGTAGGGCACCCTCGAAAGGCGCACCGACGAGCGCAGCCCCGAGTGCCGCGAGAACCATCAGGACATCGACATCGAGCACTTTCTCTCTGAGCGAGGCGATTGCGGACTTCACCCCTTCCTGTCCGGCAAATACATAGGCTCCGAGATAGAGCCCGTGAGTCCACCAGCTGATTCCGGAAACTTTCACCACGGAGAAAGCGGCGACGAGGAACAGCAGGCCGAGTCCGCAGGAAATCTCCTCGTTGAGGTCGCCGGAACGGATTCGCTCCGGCCATGGCTTTTCGGTCGTTTTTTCGATTTCTAGCGGGCTGATTTTCGCCCCGGTGCGCTCCAGTCCGGCGACCACATCCGACTCGGCGGCCAACGATGTATCGAAGGTAAGGCAGAGCACCTTGCCGAGGTAGGTGGCGGTGGCGCGCCGGACGCCGTGGATCTTTCCGACCTTTTTCTCAAGCTTCAGCGCGCCCGCTTCGCAGCCGGAACTTTCCAGTCGGAAGCTGAGCTTGCGCAGCGCCATCGCGACCCCACCTGCGTCCTCTGCTGCCATTTCCCGCAGATCGTTTTCACTCAGGCGCTCCGGATCGAATTCGATTTCCAGCCTGCCGTGGGCGGGATCTGCACTGACGCCGAGTATGCCGTCGTGTTCCGCGAGGCCATGGATCTCTTCCCCGAGGATGTCGGATTCTTCGCTTTCCCCTTTCATCTCCCCCAAGGATAGGTGGCGTGCGGAAAAGATCGAGCGAGATTCCAGCTCTGAAAGTTTTGGATAATGGGTCTACGGAAAATGATATTTCCACATGCTTGGCTTTGCGTCTTTGCGACTCTGCGCGAGCCATTCTTTAAATTTCACAACTCGGGCATCCATTTCCACCAGGCCGCCTTCGCGTTTTCACGGTTGATAACACCCCCGGGGCAGGGCAGATTCCCCTCAAGATGTGGGTTTCAAAACACGAGTTCGAAGACATCCGTTACGAGACGACGGAGGACGGCGCCATCGCCAAAGTGACGATCAACCGCCCGGAGGTGCGCAATGCCTTCCGGCCGCAGACGGTAACGGAAATGCTTCGCGCCTTCGACATGGCACACGAGGATCCGGATGTGGGAGCCATCATCCTCACCGGCGAGGGCGATCTGGCCTTCTGCTCCGGAGGAGACCAGAAGGTGCGTGGTCACGCGGGCTATATCGGTGGCGACGGGGTGCCGCGCCTCAATGTCCTCGATCTCCAGAAAAAGATCCGCTCGTTGCCCAAGCCCGTTGTGGCGATGGTCGCGGGCTACGCGATCGGCGGCGGGCACGTGCTCCACATCGTCTGCGATCTCACCATCGCCGCAGACAACGCCCGCTTCGGCCAGACCGGCCCGAAGGTCGGGAGTTTCGATGGCGGCCTCGGCTCCAGTTACCTCGCCCGCATCGTCGGGCAGAAGAAGGCGCGCGAAATCTGGTTTCTCTGCCGCCAGTACGATGCGCAGCAGGCGCTCGACATGGGCTTGGTGAACACCGTCGTCCCGCTCGCGGAACTGGAGACCGAGACTGTCAAGTGGTGCCGCGAGATGCTCGCCCACTCGCCGCTCGCCCTGCGTTGCCTGAAATCCGCCCTCAACGCCGATTGCGACGGCCAGATGGGCCTGCTCGACCTCGCCGGAAATGCGACTCTCCTCTACTACATGTCCGAGGAGGGCAGGGAGGGGAAAGAGGCATTCATCGAAAAGCGGAAGCCGGATTTCTCCAAGTTTCCGAGGGTGCCGTAGGAAGTGATCAGTGCCGAGTGAGCCGTGATCAGTGGAAGAGGTTGGTATTCACGCCCTCCCCCGAACGATGAAATCAAGAACACTACGAAAAGCCCTCATCTCCGGGGCGAGGCCGAAGACCTTGGCTGCGGGAATTGTACCGGTTTGGGCGGGCGGGGTGCTGGCCTGGAAACTCTCGGGGAGTATCGACTGGTGGCTGCTGATCTGCACGTTGCTGGGGGCGCTTTGTATCCAGATTGCGACGAATTTCTTCAACGACGCGGTGGACGGGAAAAAAGGGGCGGACGGCGAGCGGCGGACGGGGCCGAAGCGGTTGACCGGGACCGGCGAGATGAGCTTCGGCCAGGTGATGGGTCTCGGGGCGGTGTTTCTCGGCGGGGCGGTGTTTTTCGGGGCGTTTCTGGTGATGGAACGAGGTTGGGTCATGTTGGTGATCGGATTGCCCTCGCTGTTCTTGGCGTATGGCTACACCGGCGGGCCGTTCCCGCTGGCCTACCGGGGGCTGGGAGAAATTTTCGTGGTGCTGTTCTTCGGGTTTGTGGCGGTGATGGGGACTGTTTTCATCCAGACCGGCGGCTGGCCGGTGGAGGCGATTTTGCTCGGCGGGCAGATCGGGCTGCTCTCGGCGGTGCTGATCTCAGTGAACAATTTCCGCGACCGCGAGGGCGATGCATTGGTGGGGAAACGGACGTTGGCGGTGAGGTTCGGCCCCAAGGTAGCAGCCGGGGTGATCTGGCTGGAGATCAAGGTTGCGGCCTTGCTGGGGATAGGCTGGCTGGTGATGGGTTATCCGCTTTTCGGGCTGGCAAGCCTGCCGGTGTTCGTCATCGGGATGCGTATCATCTGGGGGGTGCTGACTTTACCTGCGGACGCCCGCATGAACCGGCTGCTTGCACTCGGCTCGGTGGAACTGGTGCTTTTCGCCGGGGTGTTCCATGCGGTAGCGGTGTTCTTTTAGGGTGGATGAACCGCATCCGTCCCCTCCAACCCGCATAACCCCGTCTCCTCACTGGAGTAGCTGTCCCCGTCACGGGGCAGGCCGTGAAAGCGGCGTCCCGCCGCAAGGAAAGTAGCTGGGGATTCCAGCCCCAGGTCGTTCCGGTAGGCATCTTGCCTAGCGGCTCCGTGATCCAATCGCCATCATTGATAAAGGAATGTCGCCCCGATCGAATCCCTCTTCTCCGAATGCCGTCAGTCGAGAATAAAAACAAGCTGGTGATCCGTGCCTTGGAGATGGAAGAAGATTCGACCCTGCAATTCCGGGTTTTTCGATGGCGGATTGGCGCGGTGGTGGCTTAGTTAGGGGCAGATGACTTTGGAATTCAGGGTGGCCTATGGGACGGTGATGGGGGAGTCGCTGTGGCTTGAGATGGAGCTTGGCGGGATTACCCAGGAGCTGCCGATGGAATGGGCGGATGCCGGGCACTGGGAGTTGGAGGTGGAGGCGGAAGACGCCAATCTGAAATACAACTACATCCTGAAGCGCGAGGGCGATGGGATGGAGTTGCGGGAATGGGGTGGGGTGAGAAGTTGGAAGCGGGGAGCGAGAAGCGGAGAGAAGATATTGTTTCTGGATGATTGGAGATCGGCGGGGATGGATGACCGTATCTACGAGGCGAAGGTCTTCAATGTCGTGGCTGCGAACACCAGGAAGACGGGGAAAGCCGCTCTGAAAGGGAACCATGTATTCCGGCTGCACATGAGCCAGTTGCCGGAGGGTTTGGTGCCTTGCTTGGTGGGTGGCTTCGAAACGCTCGGCGATTGGGACTACCACCGGGCGGTGGCTATGGTCGAGGTGGCGGAGAATCTCTGGGAGGCAGGGATCGAACTGCCGGTGGACTGGCGGGTGGAATACAAGTACGGGCTCTACGATGCGGAGTTGGGCGGTGCGGTGAAACTGGAGGATGGGCAGAACCGGGTGCTGGAGCGGCGCGATGGGGCGAAGCATGTGGTCGTCTCCGATGAGAATTTCCGGAGGAGTCTGGATCTAAAATTCCGGGCTGCCGGGGTGGCGATCCCGGTGTTTTCCCTGCGCAGTGAAGCGGGCTGCGGGGTGGGGGAGTTTGCCGATCTGAAAGGGATGGGCGATTGGGCGGCCTCGGCGGGGCTGAAAATGATCCAGATCCTGCCGATCAACGACACGACCTCCTCGCGAACATGGAGCGACAGCTATCCGTATTCGGCGATCAGTGTTTTCGCCCTGCATCCGCTTTATCTGCGGCTGGATGAAATGAGCTATCCCATTGCGGACGAGGCTGATTTCGCTGTGGAAAGGGCGCACCTGAACTCCGCCAAGCAGATGGACTACGAGGCGGTGATGGCCGTGAAGTGGCGGGTGACGCGGGAAATTTTCGATACGAACCACGATGCGATCCTCCGCGACAAGGGGTTCCTTGGCTTCCTGAAACGGAACCGCAACTGGGTTCTCGACTATGCGATCTTCTCGGTGAAGCGCGACGAGCACGGTACGGCGGTGTTTTCCGAATGGGGCGAGTGGGCGGAATACGATGCGGAGAAGGCGGAGGCCTTGGCGATCAGCACCGAGGCGATCTATTACGTCTGGCTGCAATATGAGCTCGACCGCCAGCTCGCCGACGCGGTGGAGCACTTGCACTCGGTGGGGGTTGCCCTGAAAGGCGATCTGCCGATCGGTGTGGACCGGGATTCCGTGGATGCGTGGGTAGCGCCGCACCTTTTCAACATGCACGCCCAGACCGGTGCTCCGCCGGATGCGTTTGCGGTGAAAGGCCAGAACTGGGGTTTCCCGACCTACAACTGGGAGGAGATGAAGAAGGACGGCTATGCCTGGTGGCGCGCCCGTTTCGAAAAGCTCAGCCGCTACTTCGATGCCTACCGGATCGACCACATCCTCGGGTTTTTCCGCATCTGGCAGGTGCCGGTGGAGCATATCGACGGGATCATGGGTTGGTTCGATCCCGCTCTACCGATCCGGGTGGAGGAATTTGCAGAGCGCGGTATCGAATTCGACCCCGAGCGTTTCTGCAAACCCATCATTCTTGGGAAGCACCTGCAGAAAAGGTTTGGCGAGTTCGCGGACGGGGTGAGGCAGGATTTTCTCCGGGATCACGGCTTGGGTTGCTACGGGCTGAAGCCGGAGTTCTCGAGCCAGTGGCAGATCGTGGATTTTTTCGGAAAACTGGGTCCCGGTGATTGGGCGAACAAGGACTGGCTGCTCGATGCGCTGCTGGGCTTGGTGGCCGAAGTGCTGTTCTTCGAGGTCGAGGGATCTCTCGGAACCGAGTTTCACCCACGGATGTCGATGCCGGATACGGATTCGTTCAAGTCGCTCGATGACGACCTGCAGCAGGGCCTCCGGGAGCTGTATGTGGACTATTTCTACCGCCGGCAGGAAGCTTTCTGGGAAGCGAAGGCTCTGGAGAAACTCCCGGCCATGCGGGCGGCCAGCGATATGCTGCTCTGCGGCGAGGATCTCGGGATGGTGCCCGCCTGTGTGCCGGGCGTGATGCGGGACCTCGGAATGCTCTCGCTGGAGATTCAGCGCTGGCCGAAGACCGGCGAGATCGAATTTTCCCATCCGCAGCATGCCCCCTACATGAGTGTGGTTTCCACCGGAACTCACGATATGGCGACACTGCGCGGTTGGTGGCGCGAGGATGAGCAGGTGCGGGCGCGCTTTGCGTGGGAGATGTTCGGGGTGGCGTTTCCGGAGAAAGAGCTGAGCCCGGAAATGGCGTCGCGCATCCTGGAGCAGCACATGCAGTCACCGGCGATGTGGGCGGTGTTCCCGTTGCAGGATCTGCTTGCGATGGACGGGGAACTGCGCAGCAACGACGTCGAGGGCGAACGGATCAACGTCCCCGCGATCATTCCGTTCTACTGGAGGTGGCGGATGGAAATGGCCGTGGAGGATTTGGCGGCGGCAGGCGATTTCAACGGGAAACTCAGAGGGATAGCTGCGGCTGCGGGGAGGTGATGGAGAAAACCGCAGGGCTTGCTTGACCATGCGGCGGGTTGGGGGATAGAAGCGCGCGGTTTTTCCTTCCCCGTCCTATGAATATCCACGAATACCAAGCCAAGGAGCTGTTTGACCGATTCAAAGTGCCAAGCCCGCAAGGGAAAGTGGCAGCAAGCCCGGAAGAGGCTGCCGCAGCCGCGAAGGAGTTCGCCGGCGCGAAATTGGTGATCAAGGCGCAGGTTCATGCAGGTGGCCGTGGAAAAGGTCATTTCAAGAATGGCTTCCAGGGTGGCGTGCACCTCATCGACAGCCCGGAGCAGGCGTCGGAGTTCGCTGGAAAAATGCTTAACGAGACGCTCGTCACGATTCAGACCGGTGAGGCGGGTCGCCTTGTCCGCAAGGTGATGATCGCCGAGGCGGTGGACATCACTCATGAATACTACCTCGCCATCCTCATGGATCGCGATACCTGCTCCCCGGTCATCGTCGCTTCCACGGAAGGCGGCATGAGCATCGAGGATGTGGCACACGACACGCCGGAGAAAATTTTCCGCCAAGTCGTCCATCCGCTTCTCGGCCTCCAGGCTTACGAGATCCGTAAGATTTCCGCGGAGCTCGGGCTCAGCGGCGACATCGCCAAGCAGTTCGGCAAACTTCTCAGAAATCTCTACAAGCTTTTCATCGATTGTGATTGTTCGATGATCGAGATCAACCCGCTGGTCACCACCCCCGACGGCCGCGTGCTCGCGCTCGACGCGAAATTCGACTTCGACGACAACGCCCTCTACCGCCACCCGGACATCGTCGCGCTGCGCGACAAGGAAGAGGAGGATCCACGTGAGGTCGCCGCTTCCGAATACGATCTCAACTACATCGGCCTCGATGGCAACATCGCCTGCCTTGTGAACGGCGCGGGACTCGCGATGGCGACGATGGACATCATCAAGCACTACGGCGGCGAACCGGCCAACTTCCTCGACGTCGGCGGCGGCGCGACCAAGGAGCAGGTCACGGCGGCGTTCAAGATCATCCTCGGTGATCCGAACGTGAAAGGCATCCTGATCAACATCTTCGGAGGTATCATGGACTGCAACGTCATCGCCGAGGGCGTCATCGCCGCGGCCAAGGAAACCGGCCTTCCTATCCCCCTCGTCGTTCGCCTCGAGGGCAACAACGTCGAGGCTGGCAAAGCCACCCTCGCCGCCTCCGGCATCGACATCGTCGCCGCCGATGACATGGCGGACGGAGCCGAAAAGATCGTGAAAGCGGTCGGCTGAAACCTGAACGATAACTTTTAAAGAACTACTCTTATGGCCATTCTCATTGACGAAAATACCAAGATTCTTGTGCAGGGCATCACCGGCAGCTTCGGCGGCAAGCACGCCCAGCTCTCGCTCGATTACGGCACCAAGCTCGTTGCCGGGGTCACTCCCGGAAAGGGCGGACAGAAATTCTCCGGCACCGTACCGATCTTCGATACCGTCTCTCAGGCGGTGAACGAGACCGGTGCCACCGCCTCCGCGATCTTCGTGCCGCCTCCGTTCGCAGCCGATGCGATCCTCGAGGCGATGGACGCCGGTGTGGAGTTGATCGTTGCGATCACCGAAGGCATCCCCGTGATGGACATGATGAAGGTCAAGGAAGCGCTCAAAGGCAGCAAATCCCGCCTTGTCGGCCCCAACTGCCCAGGCATCGTCACTCCGGGTCTTGGTGACAAGAGCCACGGCGGCTGCCGCATCGGTATCGCTCCCGGCTACATCCACAAGCGCGGCAACGTTGGTGTTGTCTCCCGCTCCGGAACCCTTACTTACGAGGCCGTTTTCCAGCTCACTCAAATGGGCTACGGCCAGAGCACCTGCGTCGGCATCGGCGGTGATCCGATCAACGGCACCAACCATCTCGACGTGCTGAAAATGTTCAACGACGACGACGAAACCGAAGCGATCATCATGATAGGCGAAATCGGTGGCAACGCCGAAGCCGAAGCTGCGCGCTGGGCGAAGGACAACTGCAAGAAACCCATCGCCGGATTCATCGCCGGTGCGACCGCGCCTCCGGGCCGCCGCATGGGCCACGCCGGTGCCATCGTCGGCGGCGAGGATGACACCGCCGAAGCGAAGAAGAAGATCCTCGCCGAGTGCGGCATCGCCGTTGCTGAAACGCCAAGCGACATGGCCACCGCGCTGATGCAAGCCTGGGGCAAATAGTCTTTTAGCGCCGCAGGCTCTGGACTGCTGGGGTTCTTATCCCCAGCTCTCACGAGAAGCGGCGATCATCGGGGCGATTGGTCGCTACCTGCCATCTCCGTCCAAACACATCCACCCAGAAAGCTGCGGATAAGAACCGCCGCAGTCCAAAAGCAGAGCTTTCCATTCGTGACAGTTCTGGTTGGATTGGCACATGAGCAAGGCACCGTGGCCTCACGCCCCACCGCATTGGCTGTTCAATGAGGGCGTCTATTTTGTGACTGCCTCCACGTATCACAGGGAACGACTTTTCGGTACGGACGAGAAACTCGGTGCTGTCACCGGGCTGCTTGTGGAATCGGCGGAAAGATTCGGCTGGAATCTCCGCGCATGGTCTGTGTTTTCCAACCACTACCATTTCCTGGCAGATTCACCCAAAGGTAGCGGTGAGACTCTGCGCAAATGGCTTGGTGAATTTCACCGAAGCTCCGCGATCCAGCTCAATCAAATCGATGGAGTTCAAGGGCGGAGGGTTTGGATGAACTTTCGGGAGAGCCTCATCACCCATCAGACATCCCTCCTCGCGCGGCTCAAATACGTGAATGAAAATCCGGTGAAACATGGGCTGGTGGATGTGGCGACGGAGTACCCGTGGTGCAGTGCGAGCTGGTTTGAACAAACTGCGCCGGAGAGTTTCCGAAAAAGCGTTGAACGATTCAAAACGGATCGACTGAATGTCGAGGATGACTTCGAAGTCTGAGCGCCGCAGGCTTTTGGACTGCTGGGGTTCTTATCCCTAGCTCTCACGAGAAGCGGCGATCATCGGGGCGATTGGTCGATACCTGCCGACACCGTTCAAACACATCTTCCCTCAAAAGCTGCGGATAAGAACCGCAGCAGTCCAGAGCCTCCGGCGGCATGCTACGTCTTGAAATCCCGGGTCTGGAATGCCAGCCAGCCGATGGTGAACAGTGAGGCGTTGAGCCCCATCAGGAAGGCGTAGCTTTCGACGATTTTCGGCCAGGAGATGTGCTGTTCCATCAGGAACACCCACGCGCTCATCCGCCAGGTGATGAAGTAGCTTTCGTAGGGTTTGAAGAAGGGGAAACCCTGCAGGATCATGTCCACGAACAGGATGGTCAGGGTGATGATTGTCGCTGCGGCGGGCTTGATCTTGAAACACGAGAACATGAACGCGATGGACGATAGCGTGATCATGCTGATGCCGATCCCACCCGCCGAGAGAGCCAGCCTGGATGCTCCCTGCCCCCAGTCCGGATAGGCAGCGAAGACCTTCATTTTCGGCTCCATGACAAACAATCCGCCCTCCCAGCCCACCGCCGCGACCGCCATCGCGTAGCCGCTGACGCCCACGAAAAACACGAAGCTGAAGGTATAGAGGCAGATGGCCGTGTATTTCACCAGCAGCAGCCGCAGCCGGCTGATCGGTCTGGCGAAGACCATACGCAGATTTCCGTCCTCGTTTTCCTTCGCGACGATGTCCCCCGCGACCAGCGCAAAATAGATCGAACCGAGCAGGAACATGCTCAGCAGCATGATCGTGAAGGTGATGGTGAGGGAACTGTAGTAGGTGCTGAATTCCAGCCCGTTCCTCTCAACCAAGCCGCGCATGTGGCGTTGGCTCGCCTCGAGTTTGTAAACCGCAAGGATCACCGCCTCCATCGCCAGAAAAGCCCCGTAGCCCATCCATGTCCTGGGTCTTGCGAAAAGCTTGCGAAGCTCGCCTCTGAGTTGCTGGATAAACATTATGGGGTGGGCGAAAGACCCACCGCATTATTAGCCCTTCTCCGTCGATTCGCCACGGATATTCTCGGCAGATTCCAGAAACTCAGTTCCAGCCGCCGCCGAGGGCACGGTATGCGAAAATAACCGAGAGCAGTCGGTTGCGGCGGGCATCCGCCAGCTCCAGCTCCGCCGCGAAAAGGCTGCGCTCGGCATCGAGCACTTCGAGGTAGCTGGAAGCTCCACCCTGGAAGCGGTCGTTGGCGACAGTTGCGACCTTTTTGTAGGAGTTCACCAGGCCGGTTTGCTGGGTGACGATCTCAGCGGTTTTTACGTGAGCATTGATGGAATCCGCGGCCTCGCGGAAAGCTTGCTGGGCGGCCTTGTTGTATGCGGTAAGCGCTTCATCGGCGCGCGCCTTCGCGGCCTCGACTCGAGCCTTGCTGCGCCCGGCATCGAAGATGGGGCCCGCGAGATTCGAACCGATGGAATAAGCTCCGGACTTTCCTTCGAGAAGTTTTCCGAGATCCTGGCTGATCACGCCGCCGCTGCCGGTGAGGGAGAGATTCGGTAAGCGCAAAGCCTCGGCTACCCCGATTTCCGCCACCGCCGCTTGGTAGGAATGGTTTGCCGCTGCCACATCGGGTCGACGCTCGATCAGGGAGGAAGGCAGGCCACCCTTGATGCGCAGCGAGCTGTCCAGCTTTGCCATGCTGCCGCCACGGGTAATGCTGCCGGGATATTCACCAAGAAGAGATCGGATCTCATTTTCTTTCTCCGTAATTGCTTTCTCGGTAATGGGGATGGCGGTGAGCGCCTGCCCAAGCAAAGCTTCCGCCTGGGCGGTCTCGAGATCGGAGCTAACTCCGCCTTCGCCACGGGCGGTGACAAGATTCAGCGACTCTCGCCGGCTTTTCACCGTCCTGCGTGAAATCGCCAGGCGCTCGTCGAGATTTTTCAGTTCAATGTAGGCGGTGGCGACCGCTGCCACGAGGCTGGTTTGCACCGCGTCGCGCTGATAGTAGGCGGAAAGGAGTTCCGACCTGGCCGCCTGGTTGCTGCGGCGGATCCCACCCCAGAGATCGATCTCCCAGCTGAGGCGCGCAGACAGATTATAGGATTCGAATCCGCGACCCGTGCCCGTCAGAAGTTGGCCGCCATTCACCGAACCGTAATTTGTGGCCGCGCCGGCGTTTCCGTTGATCTGAGGAAACCAGTCGGAGTTCGCGGAGTTTGCCTGGGCTCGTGCCTGCTCGATCCGGTAGGTTGCGGCAGCGAGATCCGGATTATTCGCGATGGCGCGTTCGATCAGTTTCCGCAGGGTGGAATCGGTGAAGACTTTGCGCCACGCCTTGTCTCCGAAGGACTTGCCATGGGGTGCTGAATCGCCGCGGATGGAGCTGGGAATCGCCATTTCCGGAGAACCGGGATTCGGGCCGAGCACGCAGGCACCGAGAAGCAAGGATCCCAAGGCGGTTGCAAGCAGTCTCATTAGCTTGTGTGTCGCTTTTATCCGTTGATTTGGCAACCCCAAGGTGCCCTGCGAATTTGAAATCTGCAGCGTGAAG
The DNA here is from genome assembly GCA_905478925.1 of uncultured Verrucomicrobiales bacterium. Taxonomy (GTDB): domain Bacteria; phylum Verrucomicrobiota; class Verrucomicrobiia; order Verrucomicrobiales; family Akkermansiaceae; genus Luteolibacter. The sequence continues at coordinate 61,919 of CAJQKQ010000015.1, read as the reverse complement.
CTCGGTCTGGTAGCGCTCAGTACCCTTTTTGGCGCTGTATCAAAGTCCAATATGGATTCCGCCGTCACCGCCTAGTTGATGGCCTTCAAGATCACGGAATACGGAAGCCTTGGGGAGGTTCCCCCAGCTATAACTCGGTCATAACTTCAGATTTTGACCGTCCCGGAGAGTGGGCGTTTCGGACTGGAATCTCATACGATTTTTCCGAACTCGGGCTCGAAGGCGTTGCCGTGTCCGCGAGTTGGCTCTACGGGAACACGCCGGATTCTTGCTCCGATGCCTCTCCCGATCAGCAGGAATTCAACGTGAACCTCGACTGCCGTCCCTCCCTCAGAGGGCGCGACAATTTCTGGCTACGCCTCCAATGATAGGGACGCGGCACTTGGCGGTTCCGTCCGGCAAGACTTGCGTATGATTTTGAACTATTCTATTTCTTTTAGCTTACCCCAACGAGCCCACACAATCCGATCCTATGCCAGAATTTCAGTTCCCTGTCGTCGATACGCTGATCATCAGTATTATCGTTCTCTATATCGGTAATATCTTAACCCGGCGCATCTCCTTCCTGGAAAAATACAGCATCCCGCAGGCGGTTTCGGGAGGTGTCCTATGCAGCCTCATCGTTCTCGCCGTCATCAAGTTCGGCGGGCCGAAAATCGTATTTGATCTAGCGCTGCGTGACGCGCTCCTGCTCGCGTTCTTCAGCACCGTGGGGCTCTCGGCGAAGCTTTCACGCCTCGCGGCCGGTGGCAAAGCTCTCCTGATACTGGTGATCTGCGCCGCAATCTTCCTCATTATCCAGAATACGGTGGGGATCTTCGTGGCGATGGCGCTTGGGAAAAATCCGGCCTATGGCCTCTTTGCCGGAAGCATTTCGTTCGCCGGTGGCCACGGAACCGCCATTGCCTGGGGCCAGGAATTGAAGGAAAGCCTCCCCGGTGCGGACCTAATGGGAGTCGCCTTCGCGACTTTCGGCCTGGTCGCGGGAGGCGTGATCGGTGGTCCGGTCGGTGAGCGTCTCATCAAGAAATACGGGCTTTCGACAAGCGATGCGGAGGGCGACAAGCCGATGATGGCCGAAAAAGACGCGGCGCCATCGCCCGAACCTGTGACGATGGAACGGACTCTACGGACCGTTTTTATCCTCGCCATCTGCATTTCCCTTGGCGGTCTAGTGAACGACTACTTCGCGGCTGAGGGGGTCAAGCTACCAGGCTTTCTTACCTCGATGATGGTTGGAATCGCCATCACCAATTTTGCCGACGTTTTCAAAAAACAGATCCGGCAGCAGGACTTCGACAAAGTCGGCGAAATCGCACTCCAGCTGTTTCTCGCCATGAGTTTAATGAGCATGGATCTGAACGCATTGGCGGGAGGTTTCAATGTGCTCTTCCTCGTTCTGGTCATCCAAGTGCTGGCGGTCACTTTCTTCGCGGCGCTGGTGATCTTCCGGCTCATGGGGAAGAACTACGATGCCGCCGTCATCTGCGCGGGCTTCGCGGGTCTCGGCCTCGGTGCGACCCCGGTCGCGATCGCCAACATGAACGCCATCACCAGAAAACACGGCCCATCCTTCAAAGCGTTTCTCATCGTCCCCCTCGTCGGCGCGTTCTTTGTCGATATTCTCAATGCGATCATCATCAAATTTTTCCTCGGCCTCCCGATGATGCAGGAGGCATCGGAAGCGACGGCGGCGGTAGTGAACGGGATAGCATGATGCGGCGAGTCCAAAGGAGAATTTCACGATGAACTGGTTGCAGATGATGTCGGGAGCCTTGAAGGCGATCGCCGCTCTCGGCTACGTCCGGCACCGACACCTTCGCAAATGTTCTTCTCACTTTCGCGGGAACGATCATGATGCGGGCGTAGGCGTGGACGGTAAACTCAACCTAACAACAGCATTCCCGTTTTTAACAATATGAAACATACACTTTGGCATAGACTACGTGGTTTCTCTTCAGTGCCTGCTTTCGCGATGTCCGTGGTGGCCATGGCGATGGTCACTGGATGCGGAAAGAAACAGGAAGAGGCCCCCGCGGAGGTGGTGCGTCCCGCGAAGACTTTCATCTTGGGCAACGCTGGAGAGGCGAGCGAACTTGAGTTTCCGGGCGAAACACAAGCCATCAAGGTGGCGCTGCTCGCCTTCGAGGTCAGCGGGCGCATTGCCGAGCTTTCGCTAAAGGAAGGTGATGTCGTTAAGAAAGACGATGTGCTGGCACAGCTCGATCAGACTCAGCTTCAAGCCGATCTCGACGCCGCGACCGCCAAGAAAAAGGCAGCGGAGGCCACCCTTGCGCGGGTGGCGGAGGCGGCCAAGAGTGGCGCAGTCTCCCAACAGCAACTCGAAATCACGAATCGTGAGTATGAGGTGGAAATCGCCAATCTGACCCAGGCACAGAAAGCTCTCGACGACACCACCCTGAAAGCGGATTTCGACGGGGTGGTGGCGAAGCTCTTCATCGAGCGCTTCGAGAACGTCGTCGGCAAACAGGATATTTTGATACTTCAGGACACCTCCGAGATCAAGGTGACGGTCGACGTCCCTGAATCCCGCATGGTGCTCGTCGGCCCCGATGTCTCGCTAGAGGAGCGCAACCGCCAGATCAAGCCGATGGTCGAACTGACCGCTCTGCCCGGCCGGCGGTTCCCAGCCGTGATCACGGAGGCGGCACAAACTGCCGATGCCAACACCCGCACCTACGAGGTGACGGCGGTGTTTTCCCCACAGCAGGATGAGACCGCGAAAGTCCGCATTCTTCCAGGAATGACAGCCAAGGTGATCGTGCAGGTGGGGGCCAGCTCGGGCTCGAACGCCTTCCGCGTGCCGTCCAACGGAATCGGCACTTCACCCGAAGGCGGAGCCTTTGTCTGGAAACTTGACCCTGAGAGCATGACGATCAGCGAAGTGCCGGTGAAGCTGGAGGAACCGGGTGGAGCCATGATCGCAGTCTTGGGGGAACTCGCAAAAGGCGATGAAATCGTAATCTCCGGAGTCCGCCAACTCCAGACGGGAATGCAGGTCTCACGCTGGCAGGATAACCAAAACACGGGACGATGAATATCGCGGAAATCTGCCTTCAGAAGCGCACCGTCACGGTGGTGCTGACACTTGCCCTCTTTGCAGCGGGGATCTCGGCATTTCAGAAAATGAGCCGCCTTGAGGATCCGGAGTTTACGATCAAGGACGCCCTTGTCATCACTCCCTATCCGGGAGCTTCGGCGCTTGAAGTTGAGGAGGAGGTCACTGACCGAATCGAAATGGCGACCCAGCAGCTCGGGCAGCTCGAGGAAATCGAGTCAAAATCTGATCGAGGCCTCTCGACCGTCACGGTCACGATCAAGGACAAATACGACCGGGCCGGTCTCCCGCAGGTGTGGGATGAGTTGCGACGCAAGATCGACGATGCACAGGGCGATCTCCCGCCGGGGGCCGGCCCGTCGATCGTGGTCGACGATTACGGTGATGTTTTCGGGGTTTTCTTTGTCATTTACGGCGAGGATTTCACCTACGCCGAGTTAAAGGAGGTCGGCGACTTGTTGCGCAAGGAACTCCTCCTGGTGGATGATGTAGCGAAGATCAGCACCTTCGGCGAACAGCGCGAAGCGATCTACATCGAGCCCCGCCAAGATCGCCTCACCCAGCTCGGTATTCCCAGCACCGCCATCTACGATGAACTGCAGAGACGCAACATCGTATCGAACAGCGGGCGGGTGGAGATCGGTGAAGAATTCCTTACCCTCACTCCCACCGGGGGCTTTGATTCGACCGAGGATCTCGGGAACATCCTCATCCGGTCGGAGGGCAAGCAATTCTACCTGAAGGAGGTGGCGGACATCCGGCGTGGCTACGTCGATCCGCGCACCGAGATCATTCGATTCGACGGCCAGAACGCGCTCGCCATCGGAATCTCGACAGTCAGCGGGGGTAACGTCGTGACGATGGGTGAAGCTTTGAAGAAACGCATGGATGAACTGCAGTCGCAACTGCCATTGGGTCTGGAGTACGGAGTGGTCTCCATGCAATCGGATGCCGTCGCAAAGGCCATCAAGGGCTTCTCCAGCAGCCTCATCCAGGCGGTCGCGATCGTGATCGTGGTGCTCGTGTTTTTCATGGGATTCCGCAGCAGCCTCATCATTGGAACGGTGTTGCTGGTGACCATCATCGGCAGTTTCACGTTCCTCATCCAGATGGGGGTGGCGCTCGAACGCATTTCGCTGGGAGCCCTGATCATCGCGTTGGGCATGTTGGTGGACAACGCCATCGTGGTGGTGGATGGGATTCAGACGGGAATGAAGCGCGGCGAATCGGCCTACGATGCCGCCCTTCGGGTGGTGAAGCAGTCGGGAATTCCCCTGTTGGGCGCCACCGTCATCGCGGTGCTGGCCTTTGCCGCCATCGGCACCTCTCAGGACAGCACCGGCGAATTCTGCCGTTCCTTGTACCAGGTTATCCTGGTGTCGCTCCTGCTCAGTTGGGTGACGGCGGTGACCTTGACGCCGCTGCTGTGCGTCTGGATGCTCAAGGCGGGGAAGAAGAAGGATGAGGAGGAGAAGGATCCTTTCGATAAGCCCTTGTACCGCCTCTACCGGAATTTTCTAAAACTCTGCATCCGGATTCGCTGGGTGACGGTCGGAGTCGTGGCGATCGTGTTCGGCCTTGCGATCTTCGGCTTCGGGTTCATCGAGCAAAGCTTCTTCCCGCCGTCCACCCGGCCTCAAATCATGATCGACGTCTGGCTGCCGCAGGGCACCAAAATCGAGGAAACCGTGAAGCGCGTCGAGCGAATGGAGCAGGATCTCCTTCAGCGCGAGGGGGTATCCCATGTCTCATCCCTTGTCGGAAAGGGTGGATTGCGCTTCCTACTGACCTACGCCCCGGAGAAGCAGAACCCGGCCTACGCCCAATTCCTCGTCGATGTCGATGACCCCAAGGTAATGGATGGTCTGATTCGCGAGATCGACCGCGCTTGGGCGGATGAATACCCCGAGGCTCTCACCTATGCCTTCAAGTTCGAGCTCGGTCCGGGATCGAATGGCAAGATCCGGGCTCGCTTCATTGGGGACGATCCGGACGTGCTCCGCGAGCTTGGGGAACAGGCCGTCGCCATCATGGAGAAGGATCCCGACGCGCGCGCGATCAAGAACGACTGGCGCAACCGGGTGAAGACCTTGCGTCCCGTGATCTCCGAGGAAGCAGCCAACCTCGCCGGCATTCAGAGACGCGACGTCGCCTTCGTGATGCGCGAAGCATTTCAGGGTGAAACGGTCGGGGTCTTTCGCGACGGCGACCTGTTGCTGCCCATGATCGCGCGAGCTCCGGATGACGGAAGCCGGGACGTGGCGCACCTCATGAGCCTCCAGATTTGGAGCCCTGCCGCCGAGAGTTACATCCCCCTCTCGCAGGTGGTGCAGAAGGTTGACACCGTCTTCGAGGACGAGGTTATCTATCGGCGCGACCGCAAGCGCACCCTCACGATCCTGGCGGATCCCATCGAGGGCGCGGCCAGCAAACTCCTAGATCGCTTGCGCCCCCAGATCGAGGCCATCCCGCGCCCCGACGGCTACGAAATCGAATGGGGCGGCGAGTACGAGGACTCCGGAAAGGCTCAGGGCGCCCTAGTCTCGAAGTTGCCGGTTTTCATCGCCCTAATGGTGCTCACGACCATCGCCCTGTTCAACAACCTACGCCAGCCACTGATGATCTGGCTGTGCGTGCCGCTGGCCCTGATCGGAGTCAGCCTGGGCCTACTGGTCACCGGGCAGCCGTTCGGTTTCATGGCCCTCCTCGGGTTGCTGAGTCTGATCGGGATGCTCATCAAGAACGCCATCGTGCTAGTCGACGAGATCAACGTGCAGAACGCCGCCGGCCACCCGCCCCTGACGGCCCTCCTGAACTCCGGAACGAACCGTCTCATGCCGGTCGCGATGGCCGCCTTAACCACGGCGCTGGGCATGATTCCACTGATTTTCGATGCGTTCTTCGTCTCGATGGCGGTCACCATCATCTTCGGTCTGATGTGTGCCACGGTCTTTACGATGTTGGTCCTGCCGGTCTTTTACGCCATTCTCTACAAGGTACCCTATCGGGTCGAGTAAGTCTGGACGCGGTATGCAATCGATAGAAGATGAATTGGCCATGGATCATTATTTCAGGTATTTGTTCTGATCGTTGGACTTCTGAGCTTTGGCAGTTGCCGTCATGAGAAGAAGCTCATGCCAACTCCGACGATCTAGGCCACCGGTGATCGCTCTGTTTTCGACGAGGTTCCAACGGAGCTTCGGTCGAGTTCCGTTGAAATTCTCTACGCAATGGATCGACAAACCGAATCGGGCGCATCCTTAAGGCAACACTCTCCTGATTTCTGGGGAGTTCCAAAGGGTTATCCGTTCCAGCGCTGATTTCATTTCCTCCGAAACACGTTAGAAAGGGGTCAGGTTTACATCGTGAAATCCCCCCTGTCACAGCGACAAGCGCCTTGTTCCGAATGTCGGTCTTCGGCAACGTCCGCGAGCACTATGAGTCCGGCACCGGCACCGGCAGTGAGCGCCTCGAAGGGCTCTGATATAGCGACTTGTCGCCCACGACCCACCTTGGTTGCGATCCCGATTCAAGATATAATCCTCCTTGTATCCCTCGGAAACTGCGGGCAGTTTCTCACTCGTGAATCGTTTCTTTCCCTGCATTCTGACGCTCGCCCTTGGTTTGAGCGCCTGCGCCCCGGTCGGCCCCAACTATGCTTCTCCCGGCATCCCCGTTCCCGACGCTTGGAATGCCAGCCTCCAAGCGGGACTCGATAAGAGCACCCCGCAGATCCAAGGCTGGTGGCGCGGTTTCAACGACTCCAAGCTGAACAAACTCATCGCCCTCGCGGAAACCCAAAACCGCGATGTAGCCATTGCGGCCGAACGCGTCGAAGAAGCCCGCGCCATGCGCGGCATCGCCCGGGGCGGACTCGCCCCCTTTGTCGGTGCCGGGGGTCGTGTTTCCCGCGAACGCTCCAGCGAAGCACTCCCCTTCGCCAAGCCCAACCCTACCAACTTCTATGACTCCCACATCGACGCAGGCTGGGAGATGGACTTCGTCGGCGGACTCCGCCGCGCCGTCGAAGCGTCCTCCGCCAGCCTCGAGGCCATCGAAGAATACTATCATGACACCATGGTCATCATCTACGCCGAGGTGGCCAGCAGCTACGTCGAATACCGCACCATCCAACGACGCATTTCCATCGCCAAATCGAATATCTCGAAACAAGCCGAGTCCGTCAAAATCACCAGCGGCCGCAAAGAAGCTGGCCTGGCTCCTCAGATCGATGTCAGCCAAGCCGAATCCAACCTCGCCACCTCCCGCGCCCTCATCCCTCAACTGCAAACCCAACTTGCCGCAACCACCAACCGGCTCGCCGTTCTGTTGGGACGTTACCCGGGCAGCGTCGTCTCGCTGCTCGGCTCCAGCGACGATATCCCTAATCCGAAGCGCAGCGTGTCCGTAGGCATCCCGGCCGATCTGATCCGCGCCCGTCCCGACGTCCGCGCCGCAGAACGCCAACTCGCCGCCCAAACCGCCCAAATCGGAGTCGCCAAAGCTGAGCTCTACCCCAAATTCTCCCTCTCAGGCACCTTCGCCCTGCAATCCATCGACTCCGGAGATTTTCTCAGTTCCCAAGCGCGAGCCTACAGTCTCGGGCCTGGCTTCCAATGGCGCATCTTCGAAGGCGGTCGCATCAGGGAGCTCGTCCGCGTCGAGGAGTCCCGCACCCGCCAAGCCCTGGCCACCTATGAAAAGACCGTCCTCCAAGCCGTCGCCGAAGTCGAAACCGCGCTTTCCTCCATCCGCTACGAAAGTGCACGCAGCAACCATCTGGACAAGGCCGTGGAGTGGTCCGAGGAGACAGTCACCCTCATCACCAAGAACTACACCGAGGGCCTAGTCGATTTCCAGAACGTTCTCGATGCCCAGCGCACCATCTTTGCAAACCAAGATGCCGCCGCCGCCAGTGAGGGTCAGTACGCCATCAACCACATCGCCCTCTACCGCGCTCTCGGAGGTGGCACTCGCATGCAGTCCGCCAAAGCCGGCATCGACAAACCCTGAAACACTCCCGCCTCGTGTCTCCTCGCCACTTCTTGCTCTGCGCCACCGCCCTCTTTCTCGCCGCCTGCGGAGAGAAGAACAGCTTCGCCCCACCCGCCCCCACCGAGGTTGGTTACCAACTCCCCATCGTCCGGGACGAAACGATCTACTCAGAATATCCCGGTCGCATCGAGGCCAACCAGGTCGTCTCAGTCCGAGCCCGCGTGAAAGGGATATTAACGGTCGGTGATGATTTTCACCCCGGCAAACGCATCGCAAAGGACACGCCACTCTTCTCTATCGAGAAGGTCTTCTACGAGGCGGCACGGGATTCGGCTCTGGCGGCCCAGGCACGCGCCGCGGCCGACCTGAAAATTGCCGTAACCACCTTGGAGCGCCGTGTTAGCGCAGGGCAAGCGGTCGCCGAAATCGAGGTCAAGACCGCCGAAGCAGACGTTGCCGCCGCCGAGGCCATGGTCGCCACCGCGGCCGCCGAACTCAAGGCCGCCATGACCAATCTCGGCTACTGCGATATCAGCGCCCCCATCTCCGGCCGGATCTCCGAACTCACGGTCGATGAATACAATCTCGTGGGTGACAAGGAGGCCACCGTGCTTTGCACCATCGTGGATGATTCCTCGATGCGGGTCTATTTTGAAGTCGATGAACGACGCTCCCTCGAGTTCCTGCGTCGGCGCAAAGGCTACGAGGACGAAGACAGAATCCAACCCACCGGCACGCTCACTCTCGCGGATGGTGCCCGCTACGAGGACCACGAAGCCAAAATCGAGTTTGCCGACAACCGCCTCGACACAGCATCGGGCACGCTCATGGTCCGGGCCAATGTCCCCAACCCCGACGGCAAGCTCGCCGACGGCCTCTTCGTCCGCATCAGAATCCCCAGACCCGAAGTCGTCCAGGACGCTATCCTGATCCCTGCGACGGCCATCCAACAGGACCTCGGCGGACACTTCGCCCTCACCATCGGTGAGGGCAACAAGGTCGTGCGCAAAAACATCGCTCTCGGCGACCGAGTCAATGAATCCGTCCAGAACGGCCCGGACATCGAACTCCGCATCGTCGAATCCGGGCTCACCGGCGAAGACAAGATCATCGTCCTCGGCCTGCAACGGGTCCGCGAAAATGTCGTAGTCGCCCCGCGCGAGGTTCCTCGGGAACCGGGGGTTGGGTCGCCCACCGCCCCTGAGGCTCCCACCGCCCCGAACAAGGAAGACTAAACCCGCCGCCCAGTCATGTTCAGCGAGTTTTTCATTCGGCGCCCCATCTTCGCCTCCGTCATTTCGATCGTCACGATCGTGGTCGGTTTGGTGGCTCTTCTAGCCCTCCCCATCGCCCGCTACCCGGAGATCGCTCCTCCCACCATCACGATCTCGGCATCGTACCCAGGCGCGGACGCCTCCACCGTGTCGGATACCGTCGCGGCCCCCATCGAGACTGAAGTCAACGGTGTGGAGGGCATGCTCTACATGTCCTCGGTCTGCGGAAACGACGGGTCGATGTCACTCACCGTCACCTTCGCCCCCGGCACCGATCTCGATATCGCCAACGTCCTGGTCCAGAACCGCGTCGCGCTCGCCGAAGCCCGCCTCCCCGAAGAGGTCAAACGCCGCGGCGTCACGGTCAAAAAGAAATCCTCCGACATCGCCATCTTCGCCGCCATCACCTCCGATGAGGACCCCACAACCGGCGAAGCCCTCTACGATGACGCCTTCCTCTCGAACTACGCCACCCTCCAATTACGAGACGAAATCTCCCGCGTCGCCGATGTCGGCGACGTCACCGTCTTCGGAGTCGGCCAACTCGCCATGCGCATCTGGCTCGATACCGACCAACTCGCCGTGCGCGGACTCTCACCCGGAGATGTTGTCGCTGCCGTGCGCGAACAAAATGTGCAGGTCGCCGCTGGCAGAATCGGCGCGGAACCTGCCGCCCCGGGCAGCGCGCAGGAATTCATCGTCACCACACCCGGACGCCTCGTTAACATCGAGGAGTTCGAAAACATCGTCATCCAAACGACCAAGGACGGACGCCTCCTCCGCATCAAGGACATCGCCCGCGTCGAGGAAGGATCCGATTCCTACAACACCTCATCCCAGTTCAACGGCAAGGACTCCGCCGCCCTTGCCATCTATCAAATCCCCGGCACCAACCTCATGGATGTCGCCCAAGGGGTCAAAGACAAGCTTGAGGAACTCTCCGAGAATTTCCCGGCGGGAGTGCACTACGCCATCGCCTACGACGCCACTGATGTGGTCAAAGCATCCATCAAGGAGGTCATCATCACCCTCGTCGCAACCCTCTTACTGGTCGTATTCACGGTCTACATATTCCTGCAGAACTTCCGGGCCACCATTATCCCTGCCCTCACTATCCCGGTCTCCCTCATCGGCACTTTCGCCGTGCTCCAGGTGCTGGGCTTCTCCATCAACCAGCTCACCCTCTTCGGACTCGTCCTTGTCATCGGAATCGTGGTCGATGACGCCATCGTGGTGGTCGAGAACGTCGTTCGCCACATTCAGGACGGCAAGGATCCACAAGAAGCCGCCATCATTTCCATGCGGGAGGTTTCCGGCCCCGTCATCGCCACCACCCTGGTCCTCCTGGCGGTCTTCGTCCCCACCATCTTCATCCCCGGCATCACCGGCACACTCTTCAAGCAGTTCGCCGTCACCATCTCGATTGCCACAGTCTTCAGCTCCATCAACGCCCTCACGCTGAGCCCCGCGCTCTGTGCCATCCTTCTGCGCAAGAACAGCAAAGAACCCCGCGGCCTCTTCAAGCTCTTCAACCGCACAGTCGATTCCTCCACCAACGCAACCACCTGGGCAGTGAAGGTTGCGGTCCGCCGCTCCGTGATCGGAGCGATGATCTTCGCCGGTATCATCGGCCTCGCCGGCTTTGGATTCTCCGAACTCCCCACCGGCTTCGTCCCACAGGAAGATGAAGGCTATTGCATGGTCAATATCCAACTCCCGGATGGGGCCTCCCTGCAGCGGACCGATGAAGTTATTTCCCGCGCCGGTAAAATCATCGGAAACGTCCCCGGCGTGAAGGATATCCTCGCGGTGGGAGGATATTCCATCGTCGATGGTGCGGCCTCCCCGAATGCCGCCATGATGTTCGTTACCTTCGAAAATTGGGACGATCGCCCCGTCCCGGAACAACACCAAACTGCCATCCTCGGACACATCAACAAGGGGCTCGCCGAAATTGAGGATGGCCTCTTGGTCGCCTTCCCCATGCCCTCTCTTCCCGGACTCGGAACCTCCGCCGGATTCACTTACATGCTCCAGGATCGTCAAGGCTCCGGCCTCGCCGGCCTCCAACAAGCCGGCGGCACCATCATCACCAATGGCAACGCCCAGACCGGCCTGCAGGGACTCCGCACCACCTTCCGGTCCACCGCACCCCAACTCCGCGTCGATATCGACCGCGAACAGGTCAAAAAACGTGGTGCCTCGCTCAGCGAAGTCTATAACACGCTCTCGATTGCGATGGGCTCCGCCTACATCAACGACTTCACCAAATTTGGGCGGGTCTTCCGCGTCACCGCCCAAGCCGACGCTCCCTACCGGATGAATCCATCCGACATCGAGGAACTCAAGGTGCCCGGGCCCTCCGGCAAGCTGATTCCGCTCGGCACCGTCGCCAACATTGAGGAAATTGTCGGCCCCCAGACCGTGACCCGCTTCAACCTCTACCCAACCATCAAGATCATCGGCCAAGCCGCACCCGGCTATAGCTCCGGGGAGGCGCTCCTCCTCATGGAAGACATGTCCGACAAAGAACTGCCCTCCTCGATGGGATTTGCGTGGGTGGACCTCTCGTTCCAGGAACGCAGTATCAACCCGATGGCCATGGCCGGCATCTTTGGATTCTCCATCCTCATGGTCTACCTTGTCCTCGCCGCTCAGTACGAAAGCTGGACCATCCCGATCTCCGTTTGTCTCTCAGTCCCCACCGCGCTGCTCGGTGCCGTGGGCGGCCTCATGATGCGGGGCATGACCAATAACATCTACACCCAGATCGGAATCGTCCTCCTGATCGGTCTCGCCACCAAGAGCGCCATCCTCATCGTCGAGTTCGCCGTGATGGAAAAGAAATCCGGCAAGACTACGCTTGAGGCTGCCCTCAGTGCCGTGCGTCTTCGCTTCCGGGCCGTTCTCATGACCGCCTTCTCCTTCATTCTCGGCGTCATCCCCCTCCTCATCGCCTCCGGAGCCGGCGCCGAAAGCCGTAAAGTCCTCGGCACCACCGTCTGCTTCGGCCTCCTCGTCGCGACCGGCGTCAGCCTCGTCGCCGTCCCCATGATCTGGTTTATCATCCAGTCCATCAGCGACCGCTTCGCCAAGGTCAGCGACTGATCTCAGTTTGCTACGTGTTCGTGCAGGGATTCTCGGACAGGAGAAATAAGGAAACTTGATCAGTTCGGGCTGGCGGCGCCGTCCAGGATTTCCATATATACATCCTCCAGGGTTCTCCGGATCTTTGCGAAGCTGCGGACGCGGACACCGGCATGGATCAACGCATCCACCAATCCGGCGGGATCGGTGTCGCCGGGCAGGGAGAACCTGTCGCCTGCTAGAATTTCTCCGCCAGCCCGGCGGATGCAACCTTCCGCGATATCCCACGGCTCCAGCTCCGCCTCATACACCGGTATCTCATTTCGGAAATCTTTGACCGATCCCTCGAACACCCGGCTGCCTTCGCGCAGGATCGCCACGCGGTCGCACATCAGCTCCACCTCGGCGAGCAGGTGAGAATTGAACAGTACTGTCATGCCTTTCTCCTCCCGTAGGCTGAGGATGAAATCCCGGAACCACTTGATACCTTCGGGATCGAGCCCATCCGTCGGCTCGTCCAAAAGCAACAACTCCGGCTCTGGCAACAGCGCCTGCGCCAGCGCCAACCGCTGCCGCATGCCGTGGCTGTAGGTGCGCACCTTGGAGCCGATCCGCTTCTCCAGGCCGACCCTTGCAACGACTTCCTCCGCTGCCTTCACATCGAATCCGCCTGAATATCCCATCAGGATTTTCAGGTTATCCCAGCCGCTCATGTAGTCGTAGAACGCCGGTGCCTCGAAGATCGCGCCGACCTTGGCGAGAGCCTTGCCGCGGTTTTTCTGGACGGAAACCCCGGCTATCTCGACCTCGCCGCTGTCCGGGGCGACCATCCCGAGAATGATGCCCAGCGAGGTGCTTTTGCCCGCGCCGTTGTGGCCGAGTAGCCCGTAGATCTCGCCTTTTTCGAGGCGGAAGGAAACGTTCCGCAAAGCCGGTTTTCCGCCGAAGGTTTTGCTCAGTCCGCGTGCTTCCAACATATCATTGTTTTCCACTCCCCGTCACGAAACGGGCTTTGTTCGAACTACTGGAATCGGCGTATAGAAAGTTCGTCCCTCCGGGATGCCAGCTCTCCTTGTCGCTGACGAGCGGCACCGATTCTGGCCTGTCCTCGATGCCGAGGAATGCGACTTTGGAGATATGCAGGCCGTTCTGTGTGATGTTCCAGTTGTAGCTGCAGCCGGTTTTTAAAAACTCCTCACTGTCCGCCGGGCAATGGAAGGCATCCGCACTGCCGAGGTATTCGTGCAGCACCGTTTCCAATACCGGCTCCGGGGAGCTTTTACTTTCGCGGCCGAGCGCGAGTTCCGGTAGGCGATTGTTGTTGTCCTGGAGGTATCCTTGCAGGCCCACGCCGAGGCTACGGAGCTTTCCGAGGCACGCAGCCTCGCGGCCTTTCGCAACCATCGACATGCTCACCGGATATGCGATCCCCCCGATCGCTGCAATGATCGCGATGACGATGAGTAGCTCCACGAGCGTGAAACCCTTATTCGGACGCTCTCTCATCGCGGCCCGAATTCGTTGCCCCTGAGCCCCTGCATCGCCTCGTTCATTGCCTGCATGAGTGGGGCGAGATCCAGCTTCGTGTCGGCACTCGCTTTGTCGAAGTAGGCACGCATGCCCTCCTGGCTGATCTTCGCGAGAAGATCGCCGCCCATTTCCTCTGCCCGCTGCATCTCTTCTTCTGTGCGCCCGTCCTGGATTTCCTTCAGGCCCTGCGCGACGAATTTTTTCCGTTGTTCCTCAGGCATTTGATCCAAGGCCTCCATGAAGCGCCCCATCGATTCCATGATCGTTAGGTCAATGAACAGGTTCTTCTCGTTCTGACTGAGTTTCCGGAAAAATGCATCCCCGGAACGGTTCTCCCTATTCTTCTGCCGCTCCGCAAAATCCAGCCGGTTTACCATTTCGGCGATCCTGCGGATTTGCTCCCCGCGGCGCTTGGCCTCCGCACCTGATCCGGAGCCCTCCGACCAATCCGCGAGATTCAGCTCCCGCACCTCGTGGTCGAGGCTCTCGGCGGTGATTTTTTTCGAGGAAGCGAAAAAGCGCACCGCAAAAACAGCCAGCCACACAAGCGCCAGCACCGCCAGGCCTTTAAAAATAACTTCTTTTTTTCCGTTCACGCTCGAAACCTAGCCGCACTCTGCAGCTTCGCAAGGAGTGCTCCCAAACTTTCCACTCGACCCGCCACCCGTTCCGCATTTTCCTTCCCCAGCCGCAACCTTCATCCCCGCAACGATTTTATGCTACTTCCTATCGTCCAGTACGGTGATCCCATCCTCCGCAAGCAGTGCAAACCCGTCGATAAGACCGACTCCGCACTCAGGGAGCTTGTGGATAACATGCTTGAGACCATGATGGACGCCAACGGGGTGGGGCTCGCCGCGCCACAGATCGGCGAGGATCTGCAACTCGCGGTGATCGATGTCTCACACGATCCGGAATGCGTATCATATCTACAGGTGAACGGAGAAGATGTAGAAATTGAAGACATCATGCCGCTGGTTTTCGTTAATCCCACGCTCGAATACGGGCAGCAAAAGGAGATGGAATTCGAGGGCTGCCTCAGCATTCAGGGCATACGCTGCGAAGTCCGGCGGCCTGCGGAGATCAAGGCAACCCTGCCCCAGCTCGATGGCACCACGCTTGTCATCGAGACCGACGGACTGCTCGGCCGGGCTCTCCAGCATGAAATTGACCATCTCAATGGCGTCCTTTTTGTGGATCGGCTTTCCGCCGTCGGGAAGGTCAGTGTAAGGAACAGGCTCAAGCGCTTGATTGCCGGGCGGGAGGACTAAGATGACTATTTTTTTAAAATAGTCATCTTATCAGCTCGACATTAAGCATAATTAAAGCTTATCTAGGTGTGGATATATTTTCCAAAACGCTTCCACCCCCTAAACCACCATGAGCACTCCCCGCGGAATTTTCGAAACCTTCCCTAACCAAACCCCTCCGACCGAAGGTGAATGGGCTCCCGCTTCCAGCCCATTTGCACCGGCAAGTTCGTTCGCAGCGAAAAAGGACTCCCCATTCGCGGTGGTGAGCGAAGAGAACCGCCAGGATGATCAGAAGGCCATCCGTCTTCCTGAGAAGCGCAAGGCAGCGGAATCCCCTTTCCAGATTTCGGAGCCCCAGGGTTTCGGCTTCGAGGCTGTCGAGCAGTCGCCGCAGGCCTTGAAAGCAAGCCCCTTTGAGGCGGTGACCCCATCGCCGGCTCCCCTGCAGGCATCGCCGTTCCAGATGGAACAGGCTGCTGCCGCAGCGGCTCCGCAACCAGCGCCCTCGCCATCGTCCCCGAGTTCGTTCGGCGGATGGCCGCAGGCTCCCGCTCCGGCTCCTCAACCCGCTGCACTAGCCTCTGCACCACGACAGGCATCTATGATCGACGAATCCCGGTATTCTGATTCCCACTCTATCAAGCAGATCGAGCTCCGCGCGATTTTTGGGGTGGATCGTGAGATGACCAAGGAGGAGATCATCCAGCGCTCCCGTTCGCTTCCCGGCATCCGTCAGATCGCTCGTGGCAACGAGCAAGACATCGGAGCGGTGGACTCGCTCAAGCAGGTCATCTCCAACCTCGGCTTCGGCAACAGCCCACTCAGGCTATTTTCTGGCTCCGTTCCGATCGAGTTCATCCGCGAGGGTAGCACCCTCCTCGCTGTCCAGACCGACGGCGGCTTCGCCCCCGGTGTCCGCGAGACGCTGATGCTTGTTGCCCGCGAGTTGGACAAGTGATGCGGAGCGCGGGTTTTTAACCCGCTGTCTCACCGCCTTTCTCAATCCTGCGTGTGCGAATTTTCTAGCTGTTAGCTAGGCTCTGGTTTTTGCGGAGCGTGAGAAAGCGGCTTTTCAAAGCCGCGCTCATCAGAAAAGGCTTTCCGCAAGAATCTCTACTTCACGGAAGGGCAAGTCACCTAACATCCCGTAGGCATCATGCCGGTAAAGCCTTGCTCGCATCGATGCTGGGCTGGACATCCCGCAAAGAAACCGTGCCATCTGGCGGGGAGTCCCGAGGGTTGCAAGTTTTTCGTCGGTGAGTTCGCGGATCGACTCCAGTTCCGAATCGGCGATTTTGCGGGGCTTCCTCCGCTTCAGCTTGGTTGGCGGTACTTGCCGGCAGCGATCGCAATGTCCGCAGGGTTGTTCCATTTTCTCACCGAAATGTTTGAGCAAAACCTTGGTCAGGCAGGCTTTGCCGGATGACAGCGTGAGCACTTGTTCCAGCCGCTTGAGATTCGTTGCCTCCCGCGCTTTGAATCCCTTCGCCATCCGCTCCGCAAGCACCCGGAGGTCTCCGGGTGCCTTCTTGATACGGTATGCCTGCCGCCAGTTGGATTTTTTTAAAACCACGTCTCCACTCGCTTCGAGTTCAGCGATCATGTCCCGTAGTTTTTCCTTTGGTAACTCGATCCGATCTGCCGTTTCCGCTATCTTCACGGTGAGCCATTTCCACTCCGCATCCAGGCCGCTGAAAACACCTTCCAGCAGTTTTTTTTCCTTTGCCGCCCGTCCTGCCAACACCCGCGAGATCGGTTGCAGCAGCTTGATCCTGTAGCTGTCGAAAAAGCTGCCCCGAGATTCGAGTGATCCGTCCATTTCCAGATCCGCGAGAACCGTCGATACCACAGTCTGGCGGATGTCGCAGCTTGTCGCTAGGTCGTAGAGGGAAACGTCGAATTCATCCCCGATTTTCAGCACGCGCTCCAGCAGGTTCCTCACTGCCCGTTCGCTGGGTGTGTCGGAGAAAATGAAGTTCTCAAGCACCGTTAGGTCGTCGCTACAGGCAAGCCATTCGCAGACGGCGGGCTTGCCGTCGCGTCCCGCCCGTCCGATCTCCTGGGTGTATCCCTCAAGGCTTTTCGGCAGATTGTAATGAATCACCGTGCGGATGTCCGCCTTGTCCACGCCCATTCCGAAAGCGATTGTCGCGACTACGATCTCCACCTCGCCATCCATGAATTGCTCCTGGATTTCCCGCCGCAGATCGCTCCGCAAACCCGCATGATACGCCCTCGCGGCAAAGCCGTTTTTCGCCAGGAAAGTCGCGACCTCCTCCGCCGTTTCCTGCCGAGTGACGTAGACTACGGCGGGTTTTTCCCACTTGCCTAGCCTCTCCAGGAGCAATGCTTTCCGTTCATCGGGAGTGCAAGGCGTGATGCGTAGGTCGAGGTTCTCCCTATGGAAGCTCAACTTCACGGCATCATCCTTGCGGATGCCGAAGCGCTTGCGGATGTCGGCCTCGACCTTGGGTGTCGCTGTTGCCGTGAGGGCGAGGATGCGCGGTACTTTTAGCTGTTTGCAGATCTTGCCGAGCTTCAGGTAATCCGGCCGAAAATTGTGACCCCATTCGGAAATGCAATGCGCCTCGTCCACGGCGATGAGTGAAAGCTTCACTCCCTTGAGCAGTTTCCGGAATTCCGCGTTTCCAAGTTTCTCAGGCGAGACATAGAGCAATTTTAGTTCACCGCGCAGAAGCCGGCCGACGACCTCGCGGTATTCGTCTGTAGTCAGAGTTGAGTCCAGTCGCGCCGCCGCGACATCTTTGCTGACCAGCCCGTCCACCTGATCCTTCATCAGTGCCAGCAACGGGGAAACCACAAGCGCCGTGCCCTCCAGCATTAGTGCGGGTAATTGGTAGCAGAGCGACTTGCCCCCTCCCGTCGGGAAAATTGCTAGTGCAGGCCGACCAGACATGAGGATGTCGACGACTTCCTCCTGCCCGCTCCGCAGCTCCTCGAACCCGAAATTTTTCCGCAAAACGTCCTTCACGTGCCCCTTTGATAGCACCCGGAAGCGGCCTTGGAAAATTCTTCCCGAATGATTTCTGCAAGCTCACCCTGAAGCGTCCCGTAAATTCAATCCCATGAGAAATCTCCTATTGATCGTTCTAGTCGCCGCCACCTCACTTTCCGCCAAGGAAACGGTGCCAACGAATACCGCAGCAATCCAGAAAGTGACCGGTGAGATGGCCACTGCCGCGAATGCGCTGATCGCCGCGCTCGACGATGCGCAGTCAAAGAAAGCGCGTTTTCCCTTCAAATCCGATCAGCGCGAGAACTGGGGCTTCGTCCCACGCGAGCGCAAAGGGCTGCCGCTCACGGATCTCGACGTGAAGCAGACGGCACTTGTGAGAGCCCTTCTGAAAACCGCAATCAGCGAGCCGGGCTTGGTTAAGGTGGATACGATCATGGCGCTTGAGGCTTTCCTCGGGGAGATCGAGAAACGCCCGGACTTCCGCAATCCGAAGAACTATTTCACATCGATCTTCGGCGAGCCGAAAGCTGGAGGCACATGGGGCTGGCGTTTCGAGGGGCATCATCTTTCGCTGAATTACACGATCATCCATGGCAACGCGGTGTCGGTCACTCCGTCCTTTTTCGCATCGAATCCGGGTGAGATCATGATCGATCACAAAATGAAGGGCACCCGTCCGCTGGCTGCCGAGGAAGACCTCGCCCGCGCCATCGCCACCACTCTCAAGGAAAGCGGCAAGGAAATCGTTTATTCGGAGAAACCTCCGGGCGAGATCCTCACCGCTGCGGACCGCAAGGCGAAGCAGCTCGATCCCGTTGGCGTCCCGGCATCCGACATGACCGTAGCCCAGCAGGCTGCGCTCATGGAACTCGTCGCCGAGTTCGCCAACCGCCACCGCCAAGAGCTCGCCGACAGTGACCTCGCGAAAATTAAGGCCGACCTCGGGAACCTCCGTTTCGGCTGGGCCGGCGGCCTCAAGCGTGGCGAGCCTTATTACTACCGCATCCAGGGCACCACGTTCCTGGTCGAGGTAGCCAACGTCCAGAACAACGGAAACCACGTCCACGCCGCCTGGCGCGACCAAGCAAACGACTTCGGCCGCGACATCCTCAGCGAGCACGTCGGCCACGATCACTGAAATTAAGAAAACCACGGATGCACCCGGATGAACGCAGATCGGATTCTTTGCTGGGATTAAGAGTATGGTTTTTGAAACTGAGACTGGGGCTATTTTAAATTGTGCCTTTGAGGTTTTGAACGAACTGGGGCACGAACTTCATGAGAAACCATATGAGAATGCGCTTTGCGTCGAATTTGGGTTGAGGAAAATTGCTTGATGCCAGCAGCCCCGCTATGATGTCCGGTATAAAACCGTGAAAGTAGGGGGATATGTTCCAGATCTTATCACCTTCGACAAGGTCCTCGTGGACACAAAAGTGATCGAGCGCATCGGACAACACGAACTAGCCCAAATGCTAAACTACCTAAAAATTACAGGAATGCCCGTAGGGCTCATCCTAAATTTCAAACGGAGTAAACTAGAATGGAAAAGAGTCATCCTAGACAAATCCTAGAATGCAAACCCACTACCGCAGCAGAAAAGAATCCGATCCGCGTTCATCCGCGTCCATCCGTGGTTCCTCTGCCCCCCAACCCAAGGAACTATCTTTCCTAGAAAACCTCCCCCCCGCAGAAAAACCGAATTTCTGGGAGTATTCGCCCGGCAAGCAGCTGGCGTGGAACGAATTCGGCGATCCATCGGGAAAGCCGGTGTTTTACTATCATGGTTGGCCGAGTTCCCGGTTGCAGGCGCGGTTGGCGCATCATGTCGCCAAGGATCGCGGTATCCGGCTGATTGCTGCCGATCGGCCGGGGATAGGGAAGTCGACGCTTATCCGTGACCGCAAGCTGGATGACTGGCCGGAGTTGATGGCTCGTTTCGCGGATCACCTGGGGATAGCCAAGTTCGGCCAACTCGGGGTCTCCGGCGGTGGCCCGTATGTGCTTGCCTGCGCCGCGATGATTCCGGAGCGGTTGACCGGTTCCGCTGTTCTCGCGGGTATGGTGCCGCTACCGCTCACCGATCTTGGCACCGAGGGGCTGCATCCGCTCTATCGCACCCTCATCCCGCTTCGGAAAGCCCCTGCGCCGTTTTTCACCGGAGGGTTTCGCCTCGCCTCGCTTGCCGCGAAATGCAGGCCGGATGCGATCCCGATGTCGCTGCTTCTACGCAGCCTTTCCAGAGCGGATCGGGAGATCATGCTGCATGATACCGAGATCTGGCCTGTGCTTACGAAAAGTTTCACCGAGGGGGTCTGCGGGCTGTCCGGCGGGCAGGGCGTGATGACCGATGCGGAAATCTATCTCAGCAAGCCTGAGTTCAGGCCGGAGGAAATCAGCCACCCGATCCGTTATTGGCACGGCGGCGACGACAAAAACATCCCCACCACGCTTGTCGAAGACCTGACCGCAAAAATGCCCAACGCCACTCTGGATATCGTGGACGGTCTCGGACATTTCTCGCTGGCCGTCCTGCGGGCCGGTGCGGCCATGGATTTCATCGCGCAACGCTCCACTTGACGAATATGGAGCGCGGCTTTTCAAGCCGCTTTCTAACGCTCCGCCTCACCCCCTGATACCCAGCGCAACCAAGCGACTTGAAAAGCCGCGCTCCGCAGCGATCATGGCGAGACAATCCATGAGCGAACAATCCATAGACCCCGATCAACCTGAAGAGAGTTGGGTTGATGTCGGCAGCTACGGCTCGCTCGACGATGCCCACGAGCATGCGTTGGTGGCGCTTGCGATGGGGGAGGCCGTTCGCGTCGAGCACGGAGGCGGGCCGGGCGAGTACGATGTTCAGGCCGAGCCTGTGGCCGCGCCGAAAATTTCCGATGAACTCGTGCAATACGACGAGGAGTCCCGCGTTGAGCCGGTGCTGCCGCTGCTCCCTTCGAACTGGGGCAGGCATCCGGCGGGCGTCCTCCATGTGCTCGCCTGGGCGGCGACACTGCTCGTTGTTTTTCGTTTCCAAGCAGAGAACCCATCGATTTCAGATCGCTTTGCCTCATCGAGCGTAGGTCTGATCGGCCGGGGTGAGTGGTGGCGGCCTTTCACCGCGCTGTTCCTCCACGGAGACGGCCCGCACATCGTCGGGAACCTCGCGAGTGGTGCGGTGTTCGGCATGCTCGTATCGAAATCGCTCGGACCCTGGAAAGGCTGGGCGATGATCCTGCTCGCGGGAACGGCGGGTAACGCCATCACCTCATGGGTCACGTGGCCGGTGCCTTTCAGCTCGCTCGGAGCCTCTACGGCGGTGTTCGGTGCGCTCGGGATTCTCTCGGGGATAGGGATTGTGGAGAATTTTCGGGAAAAGGTCCGGATGCCATGGTTGCGGGTGCTCGCGCCCTTGCTAGCGGGCATGGTGCTGCTGGGATGGCTGGGCGGGGCGGCACCGGGAGCCGGTGTCGACGTCTTCGGCCATGTCTTTGGCTTCGGAGGGGGGGTGATTGCCGGATTTCTTTGCAGGCTGTCCGATAGCCCGGAGCCAATCGAAGCGTTGCACCGGCGGTGAAATGAGGCAATATGTCCCAGTGGCCACCGCAGTTGCACGACCGAACGGGGATGAGGCTCGCCTTTGGGCGGTGGCGCTCTGCGTCTCCGTGCTGTTGAACGGACTTCTTCTCGCATGGGTCAGCATCGAGGCGATCCGCTCTGAGATCGAGCGGAGGAATGCCGTGCCGGAGGTTTTCCAGCCCGAGCAGACGGTAAAGATTTTCCCGGAAATGATCAAGCGCGAGCCGGTGCCCGCCGTTGTTGTGGAAGAAAGGGTCCAACCGCCGGAAGTTGTCCGCACTACGCCGGAGCAGGAGAGTGCGGAGGCTCCTGCCAGCCGCAGGTACATCGGTGAGCGAAACACCAGGGCGACAAGCGATCGCGCAGCGGATGCCAACGCCCTCGCCATGCCTTCACAGGCGGGCCGTGAACCGAGGCACGAAGAGGAGATCGAAACCACCCAGAGCAATTATCAGGACGGCAGATTAGATAGTTTGATGCGCCCTGTTGTCCCGCCTGATGCCGCGCTGTCTCCTATTTCACCGCCCGTTCCCGTGCAGCCGCCCGCAGAGATGGCGAAGGGCGAAGAATCCCCAATTCCCGGAGAGGCGGAGAAAGCCGAGACCGCAATCCGCGAAAAGCTCCTCGACGGGCCGAACCCGATCGAAATTCCCGTTGCGAAGGGCGAGGTGCGCGAGGACATCAAGCCCCGCGAGGAGAAGAAAGCGCGCGACGGGGCATCGGAAGGGCTGGCCGAGAAAAAGGTGGAGGACAAACCGAAGCCCAAACCGAAGCCGACCCCGATCGACGATCCCGCCTTTCGGGGCAACCAAAGCAAGACGGCGATCAGGGGAAACCTCAAACGCAACGGGGAAAGCGCGCTCGATGTGACGAACTCCCCGATGGGGCGCTACCAGGCGGCCATCGGGCGGGCCGTGGAGAAAGAGTGGCAGCTCAACTGCATGAAGCATCGCGATTTCATTACCCCGGGTTTCCTGACCGTGCGGTTCTTCGTTTCAGAAAGCGGCCGGATTAAAAGCGTTCAGTTTATTGGCGACAACCAGACCGGCGAGGTGCAGAAAGGTTTCACCCTGAACTCGATACGCAAAGCACCCATCCCGGCTATGCCGCCGGCGGTCAAAAAGGAAATGGCCGGCGACGCGCTCGAATTGATCTTCAACTTCTACTTTTAACGAAATAACGAATGGACTATCTCGCAATCAGCGCAACCTCAGCCACCGCGGAATTTCTCGGAAAGGGCGGCGTCTTCATCTACCCTCTCATCCTCTGCTCCATCGCTGGCCTCACCGCCATCGGCTTCAAGGCGCTTTCCCTCGCTCGCTCGCGGACTGTCCCCGCCGGGCTGGCAGGCGGATTGGAAAACATCGAGTCCGGTGAATCGGATCCCGTCTTGTCCGAGCTGAAACAAGGCGGCAGTACTCTTGCCCGCCTCGGTGCGGTCGCTCTGAAACACCACGGAAAAACCGCTGAGGAAATCAGCCGCGCGGTTGAAGCCTCCGCCCGCGAGGAGGTTGTGAAAATGCACTCAGGCATCGGCGTCCTCGATGTTGTCATCACCATCGCGCCGCTGCTCGGCCTACTCGGCACCGCCTCCGGGCTCGTGACCATCTTCCAGGGGCTCGGTGAAACCACGGATCACCTCGCCATCGCCCGCGGCATCGCCGAGGCGCTCAACACCACGATTTTCGGCCTCGCCATCGCGGTGCCATGCGTGATCGCCCACAGCTATTTCACCCGCCGCATTGAGCGCATCACCGCCCGTATGGAATTGATTCTCAACGGCTTCGTCTCCGCCTGCTCTGGCAACAGCACCCTCTAGGAAATGGAGTTCCATCGCGTCCAGCGCAGCAGGGCCCAGGTGCCCATCGTCCCGATGATCGACATCCTGTTCATCTTGTTGGTGTTTTTCATCGTCTCGACGACTTTTAAGAAACCCCGCGAGGTGCTCCAGATCGAGCTTCCCACGGTGAAGGAAATTCCCTCGGAAAAAATTACCGACACCCGTTCTGTGATCGCCGTCGATGCCACGGGAAATATCACCCTGGACACACTCGCCGTCCCCGAAGGGCTGCTCGGGGCCTACCTCACCGCCTACCAGAATCAGAATCCCGGTCGGAAGCTGGAGCTCGAGGCCGACCGCCGCTTGCCTCTGGAAAGGCTCCTTGAAATCTGGGACGCCCTCGGTAAAGCCGGGATCAGCATCAACGATGTTCCTGCGAGGATCAAGGTGGGTGGGGAGAAGTGAAATTTATGAAAATCTGCGCGGTCACCGCTTCTTCTCCACGCCGCAGCCACAGCTTTTTCCGCAGCCCGATTTTTTCCCCGAGGGGCGGGCGATGCGGTAGGCGAAGACGGCCAAGGTGCCGAGGACGCAGCTGAGGGCGGTGATCGTTTGCCAATCCATTTCGTTGAAACCTTAAACTCGGAATTCTAAATCTCAAATTTCAGAAGCCCATCAGGCGACCTACCTGGAAGACGATGAGTGAGGCGAGGTAGGCGAAGCCGGACATGAACACGAACTGGCCGATGGCCCATTTCCATGAGCCGGCCTCCCTTGCCACTACGGCGGTAGTGGGTAGGCATTGGAGCGCGTAGATGAAGAAGACCAGCAGCGAGACCATGGTCAGCGGGGTGAAGAGCGGCCTGCCGTCGGGCCAGGTGGCTTTGGAGATCTTATCGCGGATCAGGGAGCGGGTTTCGACGTCGTCATCGGTTTCCTCGACGCTGAAGATGATGCCGATCGAGGATACGAAAACCTCGCGGGCGGCGAAGGAGGTGAGGATGGCGGTGCCGGTGCGGCCATCGAAGCCGAGGGGCTTGACGACGGGTTCGATCACTTCGCCGATGCGACCCATGGCGCTGTGAGCGAGGGCTTCTCCCGGATCCTCGGAGTCGGATTTCGGATAGGTTACCAGCGCCCAGAGCAGGATGGAGAGCCCGAGGATGACGGTTCCCGCCTTGCGGACGAAGGCCCAGCCGCGGTCGAGGACATGGCGGAGGATATAGCCCCACTGCGGCATCCGGTAGGAAGGCAGCTCCAGCATGAAGTGGCTGGTCGTTGCCTCGGGGCCGAGCCTGCCGCGCAGAACACGGGCGACGACGAATGCCGTGACAGTGCCCAGCACGTAGATTCCGAAGAGGATGAGCGCCTGTTTCCACGAGCCTTCTTTTTCCCCGAGTATCAGGGGGACGACGAGAAAATACACGGGCAGCCGTGCCGAGCAGCTCATCCAGGGGGCGACGAAAATGGTCACCAGGCGCTCTTTTGCGGAATCGATGGTGCGGGTGGCCATCACGCCGGGAATGGCGCAGGCGAAAGAGCTGAAGAGGGGCAGGAAAGACTTTCCGCTGAGGCCGGCCTTGGCCATCACCCCGTCCATTAGGAAAGCCGCGCGAGACATGTAACCGGAGCTTTCCAGCAGGCCGATGAAAAGGAAAAGCAGGATAATCTGCGGGAGGAAAACCAGCACGCCACCCACTCCGGCGATGATACCGTCCACCAGCAGCGAGCGGAAATCGCCGGGCTGCATCAGGGACTCCACCCAACCGCCGAAGCCGCCGAGTGCGCCGTCGATCAGATCCATCGGGATAGAAGCGAAGGAGAAGATGGCCCAGAATACGCAAAACATCACCGCAACCAATGCCACCCAACCGAAGAAGGGATGCAGAAGAAACGAGTCGAGCTTGTCGGAAAGGGTGCGCTGCTGGGAATCGGGCCGGCGGGCGGCGAGTTCACAAAGCCTTGCGATGAAATCGCGGCGGTCGTTTTCGTCACTCTCCGCGTTGGCCAGCCATGTGGCCTCGGAGACCGGCGGGAACGGATGGCGGAGCGCCTGTTTCAGGTCGGTGATGCCTTTTCCGGCTTTCGCCTGCATGGGGACGACGGGGATGCCGAGTTCTTCGGAAAGTTTCGCAGGATCCAGGCGAAGGCCGCTCTTTTCCGCGACGTCGACCATGTTGAGGGCGAGCACGCAGGGCAGGCCGAGCTCGATGACCTGAAGTGCGAGTTGGAGGTGGCGCTCGAGGTTTGAGGCATCGACGACGCAGACGACGAGATCGGGTTTTGCGGTTTTGGGAAGCTGGCCCGTCAGTGCTTCGAGGGCGATTTTCTCGTCCGGGGAGTTCGCCCGGAGCGAGTAGCAACCGGGCAGGTCGAGCACATGGAGCTTCTTGCCGTGGGGGTTGTAGGTTTCGCCGACCTTCACCTCGACGGTGACCCCTGCGAAGTTACCCACGCGCTGGTTCTTGCCGGTCAGGGCGTTGAAAATTGTGGACTTCCCGGAGTTGGGATTACCGACGAGTGCGACAGTGGGCGGAACCTCAGGCACGGTGGACATGAGCGGGTTCAGCGGATCGGGGAAACAAGAACCTGCTCGGCCAAATCGCGGCTGATCGCCATTTTTGCGCCGCAAACGGTGCAGATAAGGTTGCGGCCGTTGGAAATTTTACGCAGTTGCATCTGCTCGCAGAAGCCGAGATCCCGGAGGCGCTCGCAGGCCGGACCGTTGAGGCTGCTGATGCGCACATCACAATTGACTCCGACCTGGTTCAAGGTCACCGGGCTTTGCGCCGAGCGGTTGGTTGTGGAGGATGGTGTCATCGGGGAAATGCTCAGCTAATTGAGACTGGTTTGCAATAGGAAAATAGAAGGATTGTGGCTCTTTCAAGCGCGGGGCAGTTCATCGCCAGAATCTGCGATGAACTCCGTGTGGACAGGTATACTGTCCGCCGGGCTCTGGACTTTCGGAAAATCAGACCCGGCAGGCAAGATCCGCTATTCCGGTGGCGGCGGGCCGACAGCTTTAAGCCGCATGAAGCGCGCCGGATGAAGCGGGTCGATGGTAACCGAAGAGCGGATCGTCTGGGTATCGATCCCGTCAACCAGCAGTTCGTTGAGGACGCCTTCGGTTTCCCAGGAGCCCTCTGCCATGGTTGGGGACCATTCGGCGACGAGCGACACATCGTTGACATCCTTTGATCGCGTATACGTGATCGACATCGCTGCTGGCGTGTACGAGCTGGTAACGGGTGAGGGCTGCTCAAAATGATCGGGGCGGCTGTTGAGGACGTATTCGACAAGGTTCGGCAAATCGTCGAGATCTGTGTTGCCGGTGACTGATTTGTCAATATTGGCGAATTGGTCGATCCACTGCGAATAGCTGCTGAAGACGGTGTCGGAAACCTCGATGACAATGGTCTGGGAGGAGAACCCGCCGAGCACGTTCCTGATTTCGATGATCACGGTGTATTCTCCGAGGGTGGCCGTCGGAGAAACTGTTCCGGAAATCAGGCCGGTCTCACTGTCGATGAAGAGGCCGTCCGGAAGAGGCGTTTCGGCGGCGACGAAGTAGGCGGGAGCCTCGTAGATCTTACCGATGCGGAGGCGGTCGACGAAGTTCCCGTTGCCGGGGTTGTTTGGAAGACCTGGGGTGACACCGATGAGGATGGGCTCATCGTCGGTGATGGTGAGAACCTTCGAGACGTTCAGGAAATCCGTGGCGGAGAGGGTGATCGTAGAGCTCTGCACGCCGTCCGAGATGATGTCATCGACGGCCCTGATTGGGAATGTCGTGGAGAGCTCGCCTGCCGGAATCACCACAAATGCCGGGACGGCTGCCTCGGTGATGTCGGACGAGGAGATATTCACTGATAGGTCATAGGAAACCGCCTGGCTGATCGTCACGCTTCCGACGGATGCATTTTCTCCATCCGCTTCCGAGAACGTGTCGGGATCGAGCCCGAGGGTCAGGAAGATGTTCGGCGAGGAGTCCGAAGAGATGATGAGGCCGTCGATCGCGAGTGCATCCGGCTGGCCGGATTTCTGGTTATTTATAGCCGTGTGATAGTACCAGCGGAGATAGATGGGTGATTCGCGATCCTCGAAAATCGTTGGTAAGGGCACATTGTTGAGCCTGATCACGGTGCCCGTCGGCGAAGTATCGGAGTTGTAGGCGGCGCCCGATACGGGGTTCCATGTGGTGCTGGTGTTGCCGGGGTTGCCGGTGGTGTACTCCAGGTTCATCGTCATCGATTTTTGCTGCTCCGCAATCTTGATGATATCGTAGCTGATCTGCAGGCCGGTCAGGCCGCGGGTGTTGTCGAGCGCGAGCGCGATGAAGCCTGGATCGAAGCGGGTGGTGCCCCCGGAGATAGAGCCGGCGAGCATCCCGATGCGGGAGCCGAAGTTGAAGGCTGAGCCTACCCTGGTTCCGTCAGAGAGGAGCAACATTTCGTCATAGTTCGTGGTCTGGGTCGTGCCGAGGTCCACTGAATAGGACGACCAGCCAGTTGGGAAAAGCGTGCCTGACGCCCCGGGGACGTTGCCGAAATCCTGAACGTAACGCCCGTTGGTAAAGACCGCGGCGGGGAAAATACTGTTTGTCGAGGGTGGGCTGAGCGCTGCGGTGAAGGCGGCGGTTCTCGCAGAGGATCCGCTGGTGACGAGCCACTCGTTGGCCAGGCTTGCCCCGGCATCCGATTGGCCGGCGAAGTAGGCCGCCTGGCTCGCGCCGACCCGGCCTACGTTTGGTGATGCGAATAGGGAGTTGCCATATGCAAGCTCATGGACGCTGGCGCCGATGCCGTCTCTTAGGAAAATCGAGTCCCCGAGGTTGTCCAACGTCGGCCATGCCGAAGCTGCGGTGAAGTGGGTTTCGTTGGTGCTGGAAATGACCACGGAGCCGTCTGAAAAGTCAGTGTTGTCGGCGGGGAGGAGGCCATCCTTGTCTACGAGCCCGTTGTAAATGATGATCAGTGTGCCTGCGGGAACTACGGACCATGGATCCGCAGCGAACACCAGGGAGTTGCCGCCGTTGTCTGCCAGCGTCCATCCGGCAAGGCTGCCTTCTTCCAGCGTCAGGATTTCGATCCATTCCGAAGTGCCACCACCCGGACCCTGGCTGAACTCCTGGATGATGGCTTGCCTGTTGATCACAAGCGTATCGCCCTTGAGCACAAGGCCGCTCTGGTAGGTGTAGGTGCCGCCTGGGCGGACCGCAGAGGAACGCGGACGATCCAGAAGGTTGACCGTGCCGGTGACAAACGGTGCGCTGGTTGTCATGCCGTCGGTGGCGGTGATTGTGCAGCGCCATAGCTTGCCGCTATTCTGCAAGTTCACCGGCAGGCTGGCGGTGGTCACGCCGGAATCCGTGTAATTCTCCTCATCCGTGCTGAACTCCCATTTGTAGATCAGCGTGATCGTATCGTTTTCCGGATCCGTGGCGTCGACGGCTGTGACGCTGAGCGGCAGGTCATCGTAGGCTTGGCTCGCGGCGTTGAGCGTTACCGAGGCGATCACCGGGGTCTGATTTTTCACGGTCACGAAAACCGGCAGGGATTCGCCTTCTAGGCCGTCGGGGTCGGTCGCTTTTGCGACGTAGGTGTATAGGTCGTTCGCGGGGTTGAGGGCGAAGCTGTATGGTGCGGTGGTGACGGTATCGATGAGTATGTCGTTTTCGTAGAGATCCACTTTGGTGACCTCATCCTCAATTCCGTCGATGTCGAAATCCTGGGCGCTGACGTCGACCGTGAAGCCCACCCCGGGGCTGAAGATCGCGCCGCTCTGCGGGCTGGTGATCTGGACGATGGGCGCGGGGTTCACCGGTGGCGACGCTGCGCCGTAGATGGTGATCTCGGCGGCGTTCACCGTGCCGCCGGTCGTGTTTGATGTGCTTTTCCGGTCTGCGATTTTGAGCGTCCACACGCCGTTTGAATCCTCGCCCCAGTTCTGGACTGTGCTGAAGGTGTAGTCGTTGTAGTCGTTGCCAAGGTCGTTGCGGACGAAGGCGAGCTTGCTTTGCGTGCCCGACGGAGAAGTTAGGGAGATTTCGAGGTCACCCCGCGCGCTGTGGTTCACCGTGAGCCTCACCGTCACGTGCTCGGTGGTGATGTTGGAGGAGGGGAGGGGAAACAGCAGGGTGCGACCGGCCGAGGAGTTGTTCGGGATGGACAGCCCGAGGCCGGTCTTGGTCGATTTTACGGAGATTTGGGGATCGAGGTTTGTCCATGTCGCGGCGAGGTTGACGGCCGCTGTGGCATCGATGAGCCCCGCACCGTAGTCGTTGTTGAAATGCAGGCCGGCCGCGTTTGTCAGCCAGCCGGGTTCTGTCGGATTGAACTTCACGGCCGTTCGGATCAAGATTTCATGTACGTCCCGCCAGCCGAGATCCGGGTTTTTCTCAAGCACCAAAGCAATCACACCGGAAACGGCAGGGCAGGAGGACGAGGTTCCGTTAAAAGTATCTGTGTAATCACCTTCGGTTCCGGTTGAACCGTTGTAACCGTCTTCGCCGGTGCGGTCTGCAGTGGTGATACCCAAAGTGCCAGGAGGATCACCGCCGCCGCGGCCTGATGGTGCTGTGATAACTAGGTTTGCCCCCGGCTCCGAGTAAAACGCGCGGACGTGCTGTGAGTTCGTAGCGCCGACAACCATGGTGTAGATTGAACTGGTGAGTTCGCTGTAGTTCGCGCTGTCCTCGACATCACCGTCGTTTCCGGCGGCGAAGGTGAAGATCGTTCCCTTTCCGTCACGACCGCTTTCACAGGAATTCCTGAGTGCCGCCTCAAGGAGCGGATCGGTCTTGTAGAGTGATCCGCCGTAGCCCCAGCTGTTGTTCTTGATCTCGATCACATCCACGCGGTGGGCGAGTGCATCCGCGTTCTGCTTGTCTGTGGTGAAAGCACCCACGATCAACCTCTCGCCGACGAGGATTGCCTCCGGTGCGGAGCCCGATACGCCGAGATCGTTGTTGCCGCGGGCGCCCGCTACGCCACCAACGGCTGTGCCGTGGTCCTCATCGCTGCCCGCTGGTGCATCGGGGTTGTTGTCTCCGGTGATGAAGTCTTTATCGATCGTGTTGTCGTAGTTGCCGACGAAATCCGGGTGAGCCGTATTGATCCCGCTGTCGACGATGCCGATCCTGATTCCACGCCCGAGCACGCCGCCCACCCCGCCGTAGTTCCATGCATCTTCCACATTCATGTCGGTGCCGGGCAGTGCCGTGCCGGATGCTTTAAGGTGCCATTGGTCTCCGATCAGCGTATCGTTTGGCATCTCCATCGGGACGGGGCGTCTGCCGGTGAGAACGTCCGCCGACTGCACCGACGATTCACCCCTGATGGAGGCGATCTTGTCCATGGCATCGAAGGGATCTGCGGCCGCGAAAATCACCCATTCCGGTGCGTAATCCGGGAAATCGACGATACTCAGGCTCTTACTCCGTGCGAGCTTTTCCGCATCCTCCCGGGGCATCTTGGCGCGGATTTGCGAAGTGATGATGCGCAATCCGTCGAAGCTGTCACTCTCGTCATAGGCGAGCGGGTATACGCCGAGTGGCGCTTCGTGCTCCGAAAGGCGTTTGCGCAGGGTTGCCGCAGTAGCGGGCGGGTTGAGCTGCACGATTTTGTCCAAGCCATCCACATTGCGGGTGACGATCCTGTTCATGATGAGCTTCAGCTTTTCGTCGCCGTTCTGGGATTCGTAAGTGATCGCCTCATCCTCGCGTTCCCGGCGGAGCTCTGCGGCGGCCGCTCCGTTCCCTTCTGTTGCAGTGGCGGCGTTGCGTTCCTCATTTGCGATGCTTGCGGTTTTGGCCGCTTGGCGCTTGTTCAGGGCCACTCCGGTGAGGATGATTCCGCAAATGAGCAAAACGAAGGCCGCCGTGAAAAAAATGGCGCGCCGGGGATCTTGGGATTTCTTCATAGGATTCGAGGTCGCAGGCTAAGTATGAGTGGATGGAAAATCAAGCCGGAGTCATCACAATGTCAAATCAGGCCTTTCACCAGCACCATTACGCACTCCACATGGCGGGTGTGGGGGAAAAGGTCGAAGGGTTGCACCTCCTCCAGCACGTATCCGGATTCCCTTAGTATCTTGTAATCACGTACTTGCGTCGCCGGATCGCAGGAGACGTAGACCACCCGCTCCGGTGCGTATTCCACCAACTGTGCGAGGAATTCCGGCGTGCAGCCTTTTCGCGGCGGATCGATCACCACCGCCGTTTGCTCAGCCGGGGTATCGATTTTCTCAAAAATCGCCTCCGCATCCGCCTGAAGGATGCTGACATTGTCGAAACCGTTCAGGGAAACATTGTTCGCCGCCCACTTCGCGCCCGCCTCGTTCACCTCCACACCCATCACCTTTGTGAAACGCTCTGCCAGGCAAAGCCCGAACAGTCCGGCCCCACAATACGCGTCCACGAGGTATTTCGCTCCGCCAGCCAGTGCCTTTTCGGCCACGTATTCCGTAAACTTCGGCAATATGAAGGGATTGTTTTGGAAAAACTCTCCTGCAACGAAGTCGAACTTCACCCCACCGACCTCTTCGCGGGCGATCGCCTTCGGGTTCCGCTCCACTCGTCCCTCCGTTGCTCGCAGCAGGATCGTCGCCCCACGTTTGAACTGCCGCCCGTTCGCCCGGACATCGGCATGCACCTCCGGCAGCGCCTCGTTGATCTCCTTCATCGCGATCGGGCAGTTTGTTATATCGAGTAAATCGTTGCGCCGCCCGACTTTCAGGAAACCGATCTCCTTCACCACCCCGTCGATCGGCTTTTCGAAGTGTGGCGTGATTTTTGATCGGTAGTTCCAGATCTGTTCGGTGCTTTCACAGGGATTCACCTCCCGCTCCTCGCTCGCCATGTGTTTCAGCAGTTCCTTGATCTGCCGCGTCTTCCACGCCAGTTGCTTGTCATAGGAGAGGTGCTGGTACTGGCAGCCCCCGCACTCGCCGAAGAGCGGGCAACCCGGCTCCACCCGATCCGGCGATTTCTCCAAAACCTCCACCAGATCCCCCTGCGAGTGGTTCTTGTCGTTGCGGAAAATTCTCGTCCGCACCAACTCCCCGGGGAGCGCATACGGCACGAAAACCACCCAGCCATCCACCCGCCCGACGCCGGCACCGAGGTTTGTCAGCGAATCAATCCGCAGATCGATCTCCTGATGGTATTCGAAAGGCGTAGGGACGAATTTTTTCGGCGGGCGGCTGTGCATATCGCGAGGGTGGTAGGTCATTTCCTGCAGGAAAGGAACAGCGATTTCTAAATCGCGACGACAACCGCCACGGAGCCCGAGAAATATTCGCCGTGCTCCTGCGAACCCAGGATTTCATTTGTGGAATCGTTGTTCGTCCATATCCTCTTCCCATGAAAATCCGTATGATCCTCGCCCTGCTGCTTTGCCTGATCCCGATCGCGGCCCACGCTCGTGATGCGAAACAGGATGCCCGCATTGAGCATCTCATCAGCAACGTCGAGTCGCTCAAAGGCGCGGTCTTCATCCGCAACGGCACCGAATACGACACCAAGGCGGCTGGTAGCCACTTGCGTATGAAGCTCGGCAAGGCCGGGAGGCGCGTCAAAACCGCCGAGCAATTCATCGACGGCCTCGCCTCGAAATCCTCTTTCTCCGGCAAGCCCTACCAGATTCGCAAAGCCGATGGGGCGGTCGTCGACACCCGGCCTTACTTTTACACAAGACTCAAGGAATACGACAAAGGGCACCCTTGACCTGGCATTCCAGAAATATCGCGCGCAAAGCCGCCGAGGCGCAAAGGCTGGAATGAAGGAGGCAGGAAAAGAAGATGGCCTCAATGATTCCTTCGTTCCTTATAAAATCCTCTTCCTTCGCGGCTTTGCGCGATCCTTTCCCCGTTTGCATTGAAAATTTTCACGCAGCGGCCAGCATCGCCACGTGATCGACGCCGCCTACCCACTCGCCCGCAAAATCCTGTTCTCCCTCGATGCAGAGGTGGCGCATCATGCGAGCATGGCCGGGCTGAGATTTGCTGAGAAGACCGGGCTGCTGGAATTGCTTTCCAAGCCGTTTCCGGAGAGCGAGCCCATCGAGTTGATGGGTCTGAAATTCCCCAACCGGATCGGCCTCGCGGCGGGCTTGGACAAGGAGGGCAATACGATCGACGCCCTCGGGCGGCTGGGATTCGGGTTTGTGGAGATCGGCACGATCACCCCGCGGCCACAGGCGGGGAACCCGAAGCCGCGCCTGTTCCGACTGATCCCGCACGAGGCGATCATCAACCGCATGGGTTTTAATAATCCCGGGATCGATGCGGGGGTGGAAAACGTCCGCGCCCACAAATCCTTCACCGGCCCGATCGGTTTCAACATCGGCAAGAACAAGGACACGCCAAACGAAAATGCGGCGGACGACTACCTCGCCTGCCTGGAAAAAGCCTACCCGGTGGCGGATTACATCGCGGTGAATCTTTCCTCTCCGAACACCCCGGGACTGCGTGATCTGCAGGCGGCGGATGCCACGGCGCGGTTGCTGGAATTGTTGAAGACTTCCCAGGAAAAACTCGTGGCAAAACACGGCAAGCATGTGCCGATTCTGTTCAAAGTCGCCCCGGATCTGGAGCCGCAGCAGGTGACGGATCTCGCAAAAGCTTTCCTCGACGGCGGGCTCGACGGCCTGATCGCGACCAACACCACACTAGATCGCGAGGCGGTGAAAGATCATCCCTGGGCGAACGAAGCGGGCGGACTTTCCGGGAAACCGGTTTTCGAAAAATCCAATGTGGTGCTCTCGGCCTTCGCCTCCGAGTTCTCGGGAAAAATCCCTATCATCGGGGTGGGTGGAATTTCCTCAAAAGCGGATGCGGAAGCAAAATTCAAGGCCGGAGCGGATCTGGTTCAGATCTATACCGCCTTCGTTTACCAGGGTCCGGCGCTGGTGCGGGAGCTGGTGGCGGAGTGAACATTTTATGAGGAGGGGCGAACCAGCGTTCGCCCCTCCAATCACTCATTCAGGCAAAATTCATCGACGATCTGCCCGCCGATGAGATGTTCCTGGATGATTCGCTCCAGCACCTCCGGTGTGCAGGAGTGGTACCAGACACCTTCGGGATACACGACCGCTACGGGCCCGCGCATGCAGACGCGGAGGCAGTCCGCCTTGGTGCGGAGAGCCACCTTTTCCCCACTGCCGGAGAGGCCGAGTTGCTTGAGCCGGCGTTTTAGGAAATCCCATGAGGCCGCGCCGGCGGCGGGTTCGCAGCATTTCGCTTCGGTTGGCTGGGCGCAGAGGAAGATGTGCCGCTCAACCTTTTCGAGCCTGAGTGCCGCTACGCTTTTTTCCAGTTCTGCATCCATGGTGAAACTCAACCTATCCGTCCCCGTCACTTGAGGTCAACGGCAGTGTCGCCCTTGAATGTGTAGTCGCCCTCACTGCCAGCTTCGGAGAAAGTTCCATGGGGAAAAACCCCGACCACATTGAGCGGCACATCCGGAGCGGTTATTTCCTCGGCAGAGGACACTGTGGCAAGAGCCATCAGGGAGGCTGCGACGAATAGAGGTTTCATTTAGGTTGGTGCATATTTGTCCACAGCGGGAGGGATACGCCGTTTGTTTGATGAATCCTGTCACGGGAACAAAACCCGATCCATCTCCGTCATTGAACAAACCCCCGTTTCCCCCCGTAATCAGGGAATGAAATCCGCCCGCCTGCTCCTGACCCTAGTGATCGCCGCCGGACTTGTCGGCTACGCGGTGTGGCGTAGCTCGCAGACGGGGGTGGCCGAGGTCAAGCTTGTCGGCTTCCAGGATTGGGATACGCCCTTCGAAATGCCGGAGAACGGCAACCCTGACATGCGTTTCCATTTTCTCTCCGCCTGGCAGGCGAACCAGATCCCGAGCGTTACGAAAATGGACACGCCGATGGGTTCAGAAAACGGCGCGCTCACCTACAACGCCCAGAAATTCTGGGAAATGAATGACCGCCGCGGCGGCCATCACACGGGCGACGATCTGAACGGCATCGGCGGCATGAACACGGATCTCGGCGATCCCGTTTTCGCCGCAGGCAACGGCCTGGTTGTGTATGCCGGCGAGCCCTCGCCGGGCTGGGGGAACATTGTCGTCCTCGCCCACCGCGATCCGGAGGGGAAACCGGTCCACACGATGTATGCTCACCTCCTCGATATCAAAAGCACCCTCGACTCCCTCGTCGCGCGCGGTGAGGTGATCGGCACCGTCGGCACCGCAGGTGGCCATTATCCGGCTCACCTCCACTTCGAGGCGCGTAGCAGCGACGGCGTCGATATCGGCGCGGGCTACGTTTCCCAGCCGCTCAACCGCCTCGATCCGGCAGCGGTGGTCGCCGCCCTTCACAATTCGGAAGCCGCCGGTATTTCACCGGCCGCCCTGAAGCTTGCGGACATCACCCCGGAAGCGCCGTGGACGAGGTTGGAAATTAAAGGCGCGGAGAAATTTACGGAGCTGGAGAAGTAGTTCCTTTCCGGCTTACTTCGCCAAAGCCTTCTCAATGGCTTTCCGCTCGGCTTCCGCATCAAACTTCGGGTTAAGAGCCGTGTACCCTTAGATTTCTTTGGAAATCCCACCGATGTCTCCCTGAGCAAAAGCCCGGATCAGATGCCGGTCACGATCTCCACTTCCGGCAGCGCTTTCTGGAGCTCCTCGATGGCGGCGGGAGTGACATCCGTCTGCCACAGATAGAGGCGCTTGAGGTTGGGAAGGGCGGATAGTTTTTTCACGCCTTCGTCGGTGACCTTGGTGCCGTAGAAGTTGACTGATTCGAGTTTCTGAAGCTTCACGAGGGTGTCGATGGCTGCGTCTGTGATTCCGGTTTCCGAAAGGCGAATCATCCGCAGATCCGTGGCCGAGGCAAGCAGCGCGACGGACGCGTCAGTGACCGATGAGGCCGAGAGATCGACAGTGACCATCTTCGGGATCACGGAGCCGAGTTTTGCGAAAAGATCGTCGGTGAGGTTTTTCCGCAGGGAGACACCGGTGAAGGTGAGGTTGGAGGTGGACTGGGACTCGAAGGTCAGCCCGCCGGGGAAATCCTTGGAAAGCTCCGCGACCTTGGCTCGCAGTTCGTCAGAGGGCGTGTTGGCCTTGGGCTTGTCGCCGGTACCGGCATCGCCGCCCTTGGAGATGGAGCGATCGAGCTTGCCGATCGCTTCGCGGATCTCGTCGGGAAGGTCGAGATCGGCGACGGTTTTCTCGGGATCCGCGCCTTCGCTGATCCACCACTTGATGATCGCAAGCTCGTGATCCTCGATGTCCTTCTTGCCTTCCGGCGGCATGTGCTCCTCGTCATCCTCGTCAAGCTCGGTACGGTAGACGATGTTGCTGTCCTCGGCGTTGCCCGGCTCGATGCCGTCACCTTCCTTGCCGCCCTTGACGAGCATTTCATAGGAATCCATGCGGAACTTGCCCTTGGATTTTCCTTCTTTGTGGCACTGCACACAGCGCTTGTTCAGGATGGGCTGGACGATGTCCGCATACACAATCTGTTCCTCAAGCGGCTTGACCGGGATTTCCTCCGTTTTTTCCTTGGGCTCCAGGCCGAGCAGTTTGCGGATCGAATCGGGGGCGTATTCGGTGAGGTAGTCCTTGCCGTGGGTGATCGATGCGCCGTCGTGGCTGGCGTAGGTCATCACGCCGACGCTGGCGAGGACGAGGATGCGGTACAGCGCTTGTGACGAGCCCGGTGCGGCGCTCCATATCTTGACGATGAAAGTCAGCACGGCGGCACAGGCGAAGGCCAGCCCGCCCCAGAGATGATCCTCCACGAGTTCGCTGCCCTCGAAGCCGCCGCCCTGGTAGAGCAGGAAGCCCGTAAGCATTGCCGTGACCGCGCTGGCGGCGCCGAGAAACGCGGGCAGGATGCTCCGGTATGGTTTGTGGCGGGAGAACAGCGCGACAAATTCCTGGCAGAGGATCAGGACGAAAATACCGATCGGAAGGTGCAGGATGAAGGGATGGAAATGGCCGAGGAAACGGACGATATCGGGCATTTTATCACCGTCCGGCTCGCCTGCAACGAAGGGCAAGGAGATGAGTCCGGCGATGGTAAGCAGGCCGACAAATGTCAGGAAATAGGGACGCTTGGTCTTTGCTGGGTGTTCGTCGAGGTCGATTTCGGTGCTCATTTCTTATGGATGTGATGGAAGGTGGGCGGGGGATGCGGATCAGACGTCTATGGTAACGTCCTTGATCCCCCCGTTGTTACAGGTGGGCTTGGATTTGGCGGATTTCCCGAAAAAGGGCAACCATTTCCTCAGATCGTAGCCAAGGAACATGGTGCATTTCAGTAGAACCGCGAGGGCGACTCCCTCGTCGATGAACGGGATCGGATCCGGAATCGGTCCGGCGGTGAGCAGGTACAATCCGGCCAGAATAGCTCCGATCCATGCGAGTTTGCGTTTCATTGACACAAGTTCTTACGTGGCCTCCGCCCCGTAACTTTCTAGGTTTCTCTTGATTTCGCGCCCCGCGCCGCCGAAGCTCCGCGCCAGATATGGATCCACTTTTGTTAAAAACGCTCCACCTCGCCGGTGTCTTCGCCCTCTTCGCCTCGCTCGGTGCCACCATGCTCGGAGGCTCCCAGAAAAAGGCGGCATCCGCGCTGCACGGCATCTCGCTGATCTTCATC
Organism: uncultured Verrucomicrobiales bacterium; assembly: GCA_905478925.1. GTDB lineage: Bacteria > Verrucomicrobiota > Verrucomicrobiia > Verrucomicrobiales > Akkermansiaceae > Luteolibacter. The sequence continues at coordinate 23,735 of CAJQKQ010000015.1, read as the reverse complement.
CTGCTCATCGGCTTCGCGATGCTCAAGAAACCGCCGATGGATCAATACTGGTGGATGGCGAAACTCGGCATCTGGCTTTTCATCGGCGCGGCTCCTGTCCTTTCGAAGAAAAAGATCCTGCACCCGGTGATTGTGCTCACGCTCTGCCTCGTGGCTGCGGTGGGTGCCGCCTACCTCGGGATCTACAAGCCGTTCTAGGGAGCGGGGGATCGTGAGGGTCTTCCGAAGACCTCCAATTCATACAGTCCGATCCAGTGGCTGCCATTGGCGCGGATCCGCACCTCGGCGATATTCTGAATATCGGGGGTGACGATTGTGGTGATGACTTCTGAGCTGCAACCGGGCTGATCCGTGGGAAGCCGCTGAACCTCCACGCCTTCCGCTTTCTCATCCACCGGGCGTCCTTTCCATGCATGCAGGGGAAGCTATTCACCAGAGCCCTCCTGCCTGTATTCGAGCCTGTAGGAAGTCACGTATTCGCCCGGCCAGGAAGCCGTTTTCCCGCCACCACCCTCCTTGGGTATGCCCTTGAAGCGGTCGCCAAATCTTCCCCAATGAACCGCTATGCTTTCAATGGTGAAGCGGGTGGTTTCAGCTACCGGAATCCGCAGCTTTCCGGGGCGGGATTCAAAGTGGGACGCGGCGTAGCCGATATGGAGCGCGGCTTTGCAAGCCGCTTCCTTGGCGATGATTCACGGGAGAGCGCCTCAGAACAAAACCAGTCAACCCAAGCGGCTTGCGAAGCCGCGCTCCATGGCTGGTGCTCAGCCGTCCTTCGCCAGCGTCTTCCTCAGCCGATCTGCCTTGAGCATTCCGCAGCCGGCGGCGACGTCGATGCCGCGGCGCTGGCGGAAGGTGCAGGGGATGCCGGCGGCGCGGAGGGTTTCCTGGAAGGCGCGGCCGGAGTCGCTGCCCTGTCCGTCGTAGCCAGCGGTGGGGTTGAGCGGGATGAGGTTGACGTGGCTCTGTATGCCTTCGAGGAGTTTGGCGAGCCGCCCAGCGGTTTCCACGGAATCGTTTTTCCCGGCGATCAGGGTCCACTCAAAAAAGATCCGCCTGCCGGTGCTTTGCGAGTATGTGCGGCAGGCGGCGATGAGCGTTTCGAGATCCCATTTCTTGCTGGCGGGGACGAGAGCCGAGCGCTCCGCCTCGGTGGATCCGTGGAGGCTGACCGCGAGGCGGTAGGGGCGTTTCTCCTCCGCCATGCGCAGGATGTTCGGGACGTATCCGACGGTGCTGATAGAGATGTGCGATGGGCCGACGGAGGAGCCCCCGGTGTGCGAGACGATGTCCATCGCTTTCATGACCGCATCGTAGTTGTGCAGCGGCTCGCCCATGCCCATCAGGACGAGGTTGCGCAGGCGGCGGTGAGGATGGCTTGTGGCGAGTATGCGGCGGACGTGCAGCACTTGGGCAACGATTTCCCCGGCGGTGAGGTGGCGGACGAAACCCATCTGGCCGGTGGCGCAGAACACGCAGCCCATCGCACAGCCGGCCTGGGAGCTGACGCAGGCGGTGAAACGTCCCTTGTATTCCATGAGCACGGTCTCGATCACCTGGCCGTCGGTCAATTTTAGCAGATACTTCCGTGTCAGGCCGTCGCTGCTGTTGATTTCCTCCGCCTGCTCCGGGAGATCGATGAAATACCTTTTGCCCTCGCCGACGTTAGCGGCGGCCCAGCGGGTGAGGGGAGGGGCGAGGGTGGCGGTGGAGAGGTCTTGGATCGCCTTGCGGTGGATCGCTCCCCACAGCTCCTTGGTATGGTGCCTGTACAAGCCGTCCGCAGAGAGGAGGTTTCCGAGCTCGCCGAAGCTGAGCCCCAGCAGGGAGTATCCGCAACGATTCACGGCTCGACGGGTAGGGCGCGGGGCGCGGGGCGAAATTCCTCGACCGGCTGGGCCTTGAGGATTTCGGGCTGATCCGGCCCGACGATCGCCTTTGGCGGTGTCGGCGGCGGCGGGACATTCGGTTTCACAAGGATCGCCTTCGGGGGCGCTGGCGGCGTGACCGGCTTCGCCTTGGGCGTGACCCTGATCGGCTCGTCGGGTGGCGGGGTCTTGCGCATGCGGATCTCGACGCGGCGGTTGGGCGTCTGGGCATCGGCGTCACCTCCGGAGACGAGCGGCTGGGTTTTCCCGAAGCCCCTGGTGATGATTCGCTCCGGATCCATGCGCATGGACTCGACGAGATATGATTTCACCGCGTCCGCCCGCTGTCTAGAGAGCAGGAAGTTGGGTTCGTCTCCGCCGATGAGGTCGGTGTGGCCTTCGATCCAGCAGTAGAGGTTCGGATTGCGGTCGATGAGCAGGCCGAGTTTCATCAGGCCGACCTTCGCGCTTTCTCGGAGTTCCGCGCGGTTGAACTCGAAGATTAGGTCGCTGGGCAGGAGGGTTTTCTTGGAAAGCAGGAGGTTAGCGGGAAGATCCAAGAGCTGGTCGAGCGACTCGATGCCATCGAGCTTGCCGTTGTCCACGAGGCCGTTGTTGCCCTTCTTGATTAGCTCATCGGTGAATGCGTTGAGCTGGCCGTCGTCAACCACGACCGCACCGGGATCGACCGTGATCTGGCCGACGGCAGCCGGTTTCAGCTCCTCCTCCATGCGACCAAACTCGGGCAGATCCGCACTGATGTCGAAATTTGAGGAAACCTTCGTGTCCGGCGCGTCCAGTTCGCCCTCAGCGAGCGGGTTGGACATTTTCAGGGCGTATTCCGGATCCGTGATGCTGGGCGCGATGTCGATTTCCACGTCCTCCGGGAGCAGATCCAGGAGATCGATCTCCTCCAGCAGGGAGGCGGATTCCGACGGCGGGGTGACTGTTTCCTCGGGCGGCAGCGCCTGCTGCGGCTCATAGGGTTTGACCTCCATTTGGCGGACATTGATGGGGGCGGTGGAAAGCTCCTCCGGCTGGGAAATTCCGAGCGCGATCCTCACATGGTCGAGAGCGAAAAACACCAGTACATGCAGCAGGATAGATACCAGCATGGCCACTGTCGCCCAGCGACCGAGATGCTCCGGGCCGGGGAGACGGTAGCCGCCGGTGTCGCGCATGTCGCTCCAGCGATAGTCCTGCTCCATGCGGGTATGATAAGCCAAGGATTCGGACTGGCAATGCCGGAAAACCCCACTTATGCGAAGCCCGGCACCGAACCTGCTAAGGTGTCTTGTCCCGAACGCATTTCCGAAAATCATGTCTGCAAAGAAATCTACCAAGAAGGTGGCGGCCAAAAAGTCCGCCGTGAAGTCCGCCCCTGCGAAAAAGGCAGCGGCTAAGAAAGCACCGGCCAAGGCCACCGCGAAAAAGAATCCTGCCAAAAAGGCGGCCAGAAAGCCCGCTGCGAAGAAAGCCGCCCTGGCTCTCGATGCCGTCGCCAAGGCCGCTTACCACAACTACCGCCGCCGCATGGAACTAGGCCTTCCCGGTGACCACAACAGCGACTGGCTTGAGGCCGAGCGCTCGCTCAAGGGCTGATCGCAGTCCGTTTCCCAAGCGCTGCCCGCAATGCAAAAAGCGGGCAGCGTTGATTTAGCGGTTGTCATCACGCCGTAAAAAACAGATAGTTTATACATCTTGATAAAAAGAGATGTCACCCGGCCACCCTTTGGTGGCCCAGCAAGGGTCCTTTCCGGCCCGTCTAGCTGCCCCCCCGGCACTCTGGTGCGCCCCGTTTCGCGCACCTCCTCCGTTTTTCACGCCGCCATCACCCGTCAACCCCGATATCGTGTCCATGCAACCTGCCCTATTCGAAGAATCGCCTTCCGTCGCAGCCCCCAAGAAAACCCGTCGCTCCTCCGCCGCCAGCAAGGCGATCGAGGAATTCGGCCTCAAGGCACCTTCGGAAAAGGGCAAGAACTACGTACTCGATACGAATGTCCTGCTGCATGATCCCGCCTGCCTCGAGCGTTTCAAGGAAAACCACATCTGCATACTCGTCGATGTCCTCGCGGAGTTGGATAAATTCAAGGGCGAGCAGTCTGAGCGCGGAGCCAACGCCCGCCGCGTGCACCGCAGGCTCACCGACATCTTTGATACGTCATCCCTAGTAACTAGCGGCGTGCCCACCGAGGGTGGCGGCACCATCCGCCTGGTGATCTACGATCCATCCGCCTGCGCTGACAACTCGGAACAGCTCGAGCAGTTCTACCGCGTTTTCCCGGATCGCGACCGCGTCGATCACCGAATCCTCGCCGCCTGCTTCCTGCTCAAGCAGTTCAACCCGGTCGGCCAGGTCGCCCTCGTCACCAAGGATATCAATCTGCAGCTCAAGGCTCGCGCCGTCAGCATCGAGTGCCAGGACTATCTCAATGACAAGGTCGATGCCCATGAGGTCTCGAATTACGATGTCCGCCGCGTTGAGGTGGACACCGCGGAGCTCCACCGTTTCGCCAGCAGCGGCGAGATCGAGCTTGAGTCCGAGCGATTCCAAGGCGTTGCCATCAACGAATACGTCCTGCTCGCATGCGGCGAGAAGCAGACGATTCCCGCTCGTCTCCAGTTCGGCGGCAAGTTCGTCCGCCTGAACATCCCGGAGGTTCTGAAAATCCCCGACGGGCAGGTGCTCAAGCCGCTCAATCTCGGGCAGCGCTGCCTGATCGACGCCCTGCTCAATCCCGATATTTCGCTCGTCACTTGCTACGGCCACGCCGGGACGGGTAAAACGCTTGTCGCAGTGGCCGCCGGCCTGCACGAGATGTTTAACCGGAAATACACTGGCATCACCGTCAGCCGCCCGGTCGTCTCGATGGGCGACCAGCTCGGTTTTCTTCCCGGTTCACTCGACGAAAAAATGCGACCGTGGTTGCAGCCCATCCATGACGCGCTCGATCTTCTGATGCGCCCGAACGTCCCGCTCGGCCCGAAGCGCAAGCAGGCCAAGCCGAACGCAGGAGGCGCCCCGCCGAAAAAACCTTACGAGACGCTCATGGAGCAGGGAGTCCTCGAGATCGAGGCGCTCTGCTACATCCGCGGCCGCTCGATTCCGAACCGCTTTTTCATCCTCGACGAGGCGCAGCAGCTCACTCCGCAGGAGGCGAAAACCATCGTCACCCGGATGTCACGGGACTCGAAGCTCGTCCTCGTCGGCGATCCGGCGCAGATCGACAACCCCTACGTGGACAGTCGCAGCAACGGCCTCGTATACACCCGCAACCGCCTCAAAGGTCAGCCATTCAGCGCCCATGTCGCGCTCAACCGCGGCGAGCGTTCTGAGCTTGCCGAGGCCGGTGCCCAGCTGATGTGATGGCACCTTGAAAGCTGTCGCCATCGTCATCTGCCAATTGGCTCTTCTGTCTCCACCCATCGCATTGGGTGAGGAAAAATCAGCCCTGCCTGCGCAAGGACTGGTTCTCGATCTCGATGCCTCGAAGGGCGTCATCCTAGAAGACGGAGATCGTGTCGTCTCATGGAAGAACCAGGCGTCAGCACACCCGGACATGGTTTTCGTGAAACAAGACGAAGGCAGGGCGGAGGCGGGTAGTGGTCGCCCCACTTTCCGGAAAAAAGCCACCGCGGACGGCAAGCCTTCCGTTGTTTTCCTCCAGCAGGAACTCGTCTGCATGGATGAGGATGCCTTCGACGGGCTGACAACCGGGAAAGGCCACTCCTGGGTTGCCGTCATCGCCGTGCATGAACAGCGTGTGGGGTTGAAGGATGTGAACTCATTCTTCGGAAACCTGCGGAACGGTGCGAAATACGAGGGCGTCTGGGCATGCCTCGACGACAACAACACTGTTTGGTGGGGCGCAAGGAACGGGCGCAGCTTCGGACGCTTCGACGAGAATAATCCGAAACTCTCCGGCCCGGTGCTGGAGAGGGGCAAATTTCATGTACTTGGCGGTTCAATCTCTTGAAAACCCCCTAACCTAGGCGCCCTGCAGACAGGGTGTGATTTTTATTGGTGTATTCGCCTGACTCAGCCCAACTCATTCAATCATGGTAGGGCTGATCCGGCTCGGGCGGCTCTGATCAAAAACGTAAGCGCCGCAGCTCCGGAAAGGGAGTGAAGCCACGGCAAGACACGGCATTTTCCCCGGGATCTCACTTCCGTGTGGGTGAGGCGGGCTGCTAGATTTTTAAAGTGGGCTGACCGAGCCGGATCAGCCCTAGCGTGTGTGAAACACCGATAAATATCACACCCCGCCAGACAAGAAAGGTTGTTAAAAAGCCCGGGGGTCGCTAATAGACCAAGGCAGATGAAGTATCCGACAAGATTCCAGCAGAAGACGCTATGGAGCGCGGCGACCGGCCTTTCGATGCTGGTACTTGGCTCGCTGCTGGTGGGGCTTGTCTGGATGATCGGTCAAATATTCAGCTTCCTGCAGCCGGTGCTGGTGCCCCTGGTGGTGGCGGGGATCATCGCCTACCTGCTCGACCCAGTGGTTCGCATCCTCGAAAAGCGAGGCTTGAGCCGGCTTTGGGCCGTCATCACGGTTTTCCTGGCGACCCTGGTGGCGGCAACGCTTCTTGTCGCCGCCGTCCTGCCTGCGATTCAGGGCGGGCGCTCGTTCTTCCGGGAAATTTTCTCGAAACCCGTCGCAAGCGAAGCCGTTCCATCGGGAGGTGAAGCCCTTGATGTGGCAGCGGATACGGAGGGATCGCCCGAATCAGAGGAGAAGGAGCCCGAAAAGCCCGTAATCAAGCCCGCAGCAGGACAGTCGGATCTTTCCCCCGCGCTCGCCCGCTCGCTCCACAATCTCCAAAATAAATACATGGACGGCCCGGTGGGCTGGGCTCTGGCCGAGACGACGGACGGCGGTGAGCCGATCGCATACGCCAATGGTTCGCCCTCGCCGGATTCGCTGGATTTTTTCTGGCGCACCCGCGCGGGAAGGACGCTTTACGAATACAAGGGCGAGATCCTCCAAACGGGCCAGAAATGGCTTTCCGTGGGATCATCGAAGATCCTTGGTTTCCTCGGGCTCGTGCTGGGCATGATCATGGTGCCGGTCTATCTGTTCTTCTTCCTCAAGGACTCCGCCTCGATCCGCGAGCACTGGCATGAATACGTCCCGCTGCGTGCATCCCGCTTCAAGACCGAACTCGTTTCCACCCTCCAGGAAATCAACGGATACCTTATCTCGTTCTTCCGCGGCCAGGTGGTCGTGGGGGTGATCGACGGTATCCTTGTCGGTATTGCGCTGTTTTTCTTTGATCTCCCATACGCACTGCTGATCGGTGTCTTCATGGCCATCCTCGGGATTATCCCCTACATCGGAAACATCCTCTGCCTGATCCCGGCCTGCATCATCGCTTATCTGCATGCGGAGACGGGCAGCGCGCCTTTCGACCTGGAGCCGTGGACGTATGTCGGCTTCGTGGTGCTTATCTTCGCCGGGGTGCAGCAGATCAACTCGCTCGTCACCGCCCCGAAGATCGTCGGCGATTCCGTCGGTCTCCATCCGTTGACGGTGATTTTCTCGATGCTTTTCTGGTCGATGATCCTCGGCGGTTTCGTCGGGGCGCTGCTTGCAGTGCCCCTTTCGGCGGCCGTAAAGGTCATTTTCCGCCGGTATTTCTGGGAAAAGACGCTCCGCGAACCGGAGCTGAGGGGGGGCGGCGCTTAACAAAATGTTTTTTTGGAGAAAGACATGCTCTCCCGGAGGTGTTACATAGTCCGCAATGGCCGATGACGAAAAGGAAAAGCCCAAGAAGAAGGACGCCGCGATCACCCAGGCATATGCCAAGACCCGCAAGAGCCTGATCGCCCGCCTCGACAACTGGGAGGACCAGAAGACTTGGGACGAATTCTACCAGACTTACTGGCGGCTGATTTATTCCGTCGCCATCAAGGCCGGGCTTCGCCCCGAGGAGGCCTTCGATTGCGTGCAGGAAACGATCCTTTCCATCGCCAAGCAGAGCAAGAAGAAGCTCTATGATCCGGATCAGGGTTCATTCAAGACCTGGCTGATGAACATGACCCGCTGGCGTATCAACGACCAGTTCCGCAAGCGCAAGAAGGACACCGCAATGGTCGGCGGCGGATGGACCGACGACCGCAAGACCGCTATCATCGACCGTATCGAGGATCCCAATGGAGACGTCCTTTCGCGCCTCTGGAATGTGGAATGGAAGAAGAATATCGCCGACGCCGCGCTTGCGCGGGTCAAGGCACAGGTTTCACCCAAGCAATACCAGATCTTCGATTTCTATGTCGTCAGGCAGATGGATGCGCAGGAGGTGCAGGAAAAGCTCAGCGTCAGCATGGCGCAGGTCTATCTCGCGAAACACCGCGTCGGTGCGGTCTTGAAAAAGGAGCTGGCGAAACTGGAAGACGAGATCGATTGAAAATTCAAAATTCAAAATTGCCTGAGGGCTATGAAGTGTGGGCTTCGCCATTTTACAAATGGTTCGCTAGCGCTCGCAGGTCATCCAAAACTCAAGGAAGAGTCTCGATAAGCACGAGTTCCCTATTCGACGTTCCATGTTGGACGTTCCATGTTCGACGTTCCCACTGAAATGCCCGCCCCTCACAGAAGTTATCCGAGCATTCCGGATCACGATGTTCTCCGCAAGATCGGTGGCGGCGCCTATGGCGAGGTCTGGATGGCGAGGGGCGTGACCGGGGCGTTGCGGGCGGTCAAGGTCGTCTATCGCGAGGATTTCGACGACGAACGCACCTTCGAGCGCGAGTTCGAGGGCATCCTGAAGTTCGAGCCGATTTCTCGGGATCATCCGGGTCTCGTGAACATCCTCCACGTCGGTCGCAGTCCCGACGGTGTCTCATTCTACTACTATGTCATGGAGCTCGGGGACGATGTCTGCGCCGGCCAGGACATCAACCCGATCGAATACGAGGCCCGCACGCTCCGCGGGGAAGGCAACACCAGCGTCCGCCTCGAAACTGCGGTTTGCATCGATGTCGGTGCGCGCCTTTCGGAAGCCCTCGGCCATCTCCACGAGCGCGACCTCGCGCACCGCGATGTGAAGCCCTCCAACGTGATTTTCGTAAACGACAAGGCGAAGCTCGCCGACATCGGCCTTGTCGCCACACGTGATCAGCGAACCTTTGTCGGCACCGAGGGATTTGTCCCTCCGGAGGGGCCGGGTTCTGCGCAGGCGGATGTGTATTCGTTGGGCAAAGTTCTCTACGAGATTGCGACCGGCAAGGACCGCCTGGACTTTCCGGAATTGCCGGATGAATTGCCCACCGGACTGGAGCGCAAGCGCTGGCTGGAGCTGAACAGGATCATTTGCGAGGTCTGCGAGCCGCGTATCAGTCGCCGCAAGATCTCCACCGCCGCAGAGCTCGCAGGTGCCCTGCACAATCTCCAGCGCGGCAAGCGCCGCCGCAGCAGCGGTCTTTCCATCTGGGCGACAACCGTCGTGCTGTTCGGCTTCGCCGGATGGGCCTCGTGGGTCGGCCTGAAAGACAGCGTGCTGATGCCCTGGAACAAGCCGGCACCTCCGAGGGCGGTTGTTGCGGAAGGGTTGCTGCGCGTCGTCACAACTCCGGAAGGTGCCGAGGTATACGACAGCGAGGAGACGCTGGTGGGCATCACCCCGACCTCCACGATCCGTGCGAAGGTCGGCAGCGAGCTTAGCTTCGTTGTCAGGAAAAAGGGCTACCGCACGCTGGAAATCACAGCCACCGTCACGGAGGAATCGATCAGCGACCCCATGCTGGTTTTTGGCGAGCTACAGAATTTTTCCCCGCCTGTGCCTGGAGAGAAATGGGAGGATCAACTGAGCGTGACCTATCTGCCGGAAGGCGACGAGCACATCAGTTCCGGCTTTGTAACCAAGGGTGTCTGGCGCGATTTCATGCAATCCTCCAAGCGCTCGCAGAAGGCGGTTGAATTCATCTCGGTGTCCGACAACGGTAGTCCTGTGGATGTGGTCCTTGCCTCCGAGCTGGAAATCATCGCCTTCTGCGACTGGATCCGCGCAGGCGGCATTCGCGACGGTTTCCTGACTGCTGACAATGAGGTGACAGCTCTCATCGGCCGCTCCTTCGACGACCCCAAGATGAGCGCCCGCGCTCGTAGTGAGCGGCTCAGGCCCTTTCGCACGGTTGTCCGCAATTATACCTACGGCGGGATCCAGCTCGCCACCGATCCGCCCGGTGCCGAGGCCTATATGAACGGTGTCGCCGTAGGTGCCACCGAGAGCACCCTGCTCATCCCCAAGGTCAAACCTGGGCCGGTTGAGCTCATGATCGTCCTCGAAGGCTACAAGCCCCTGACGCTCCTCGCCAATGTCACGGCAGGCGAAAACCTGCCGCTCACCGCAAAACTGCAAAAAAACCAGGGAGTCGTATTCGGAAAGCCATGGCGGAACGGCATGGGAATGAGATTCGAGCCGCTCGACTCCGATCTCATGGCTTCGGTTTGGGAAACGCGGGTGAAGGACTACGAGGTTTTCGTCAGCGAGGGGAAGGCGGAGCGCCCCCGGCGTCCTGATTTCGTCCAGCAGCCGGATCATCCCGTTATCTACGTTTCCCGTAGCGAGGCCGAGGCTTTCTGCGAATGGCTCACCGAGCGGGAGCGCGCCGAGGAGCGGATTGCACAATCCCACCGCTACCGGCTGCCGACCGATGTCGAGTGGAGCCGCATGGCCGGACTTGATTTCGAGCTCGGCGACGGACCCGGCCAGCGCGACGCCAACAAGCCGCTGCTCTACGCATGGGGCGCCAAGTGGCCGCCCCCGACCGCATTCGCGAACTACGCGGACGCCTCCGCTGCGGAGCTTCCCGGCATCACTGCGGATCAGGTCATTCCGGATTACGGAGACGGCTATCCGCGCACCTCTCCCGTGGGTTTCTTCCCCCCGAACGAACTCGGGCTCTATGATCTCAGCGGGAACGTCCAAGAATGGGTATCGGAAGACATTTCCACCACCGCGACCAGCTCACTGGGCGTCGTTCGCGGCGGCGGGTGGAACACATACATCCGCGAAAATCTCCTTGTGGGTTGGCGTAACCCCGTTCCGGCGTCTTTCCACGGAGCCTACTACGGGTTCCGCATCGTCCTCTCGAAAGGCGATCCGGACGCCGAGGCGGGCGAGGAATCGGAGTCGTCCGAGGAATAGGCGCGGCATTTTTTTCGCGGAGCGCGAGAATTCGCGTTCATTCGCCGCAGTTCCCGGTTATCTCTCCCGCGAAAGAATAAGACCAATGGTTCGCATCAATCTCAGCTACCAAGGCGGCCTTCGCTGCTCCGCCACTCACGCCCCGTCCGGAAACATGATCCAGACCGACGCCCCGCTCGACAATAACGGCAGGGGCGAGGCCTTTTCCCCGACGGATCTTGTCGCGACAGCCCTCGGTGCCTGCATGGGCACGGTGATGGGCATCGTCGCGGATAGGAAAGGGATCTCCCTTGAAGGGATGAACATCGAGGTTCGCAAGCACATGTCGGAGGACACGCCCCGGCGCATCGCGCGACTTGAGCTCGATCTCCAGATGCCTGTCCCGCATTCGCATCCGGAACGCAAACTTCTCGAAAGCGCCGCCCGCGGCTGCCCCGTCCATCACTCGCTCAGCCCGGACATCGAGACGGTGTTCAATTGGGTCTGGGCGTGACACTAACGCATCTGTAACCACGAATTCCCACCCAACCATGAACAAAGTCCTCATCATAGGAGCCGGCGGAGTCGGCAGTGTCGTCGCCCACAAATGCGCCATGCTGCCGGACGTTTTCGGCGAAATCACCCTCGCTTCCCGGACGCTTTCCAAATGCGATGACATCGCCGCCTCGGTCAAACGCCGCACCGGCCGTGAGATCGCAACCGCCAAGGTCGATGCCGATAACTCCGATGAAACCGCTGCGCTCATCAGGAAAACCGGCTCGAAGCTGTTGATCAATGTCGCCCTTCCATACCAGGATCTCAACCTCATGGATGCCTGCCTCAAGGCCGGCATCGACTACATGGATACTGCCAACTACGAGCCGCTCGATGTCGCGAAGTTTGAGTATTCATGGCAATGGGCCTATCAGGAAAAATTCGAGAAAGCCGGGCACTCCGCATTGCTCGGCTCGGGCTTCGATCCCGGTGTCACAAATGTCTTCACCGCATGGGCGCTGAAACATCATTTTGATGAAATCCACACCCTCGACATTATCGACGTGAACGGCGGCGACCATGGCCACGCCTTTGCCACGAATTTCAATCCCGAGATCAACATCCGCGAAGTCACCGCCGAGTGCCGCCACTACGAGCAAGGGGAATTCGTCGAAACCGCCGCTATGTCGGAGCACCGATCCTTTACCTGCCCTCAGGGAGTCGGGAACTACGAGATTTACCGTATGTATCACGAGGAACTCGAATCACTCGTGAAACACATTCCCACGATCAAGCGCGCTCAGTTCTGGATGTCGTTCTCGCCGAATTACTTGAAGCACCTGGAAGTCCTTCAGAATGTCGGGATGACACGAATCGACGAAGTCGAATACCAAGGCCAGAAAATCGTCCCGCTGCAGTTTCTGAAAGCCGTACTCCCGAACCCCGGCGACCTGGGCGAGACGACAAAAGGTAGGACCTGTATCGGCAACGTCATCACCGGAGTGAAAGACGGGAAGCCGAAGGCGATCTACATCTACAACATCTGCGATCACGAGAAATGCTTCGAGGAAGTAGGCTCCCAGGCGATTTCCTACACCACCGGCGTCCCCACCATGATCGGGGCAAAGCAGATGCTCACCGGCGGCTGGGACAGGCCGGGAGTCTGGAACATCGAGCAGAACGATCCTGACGCCTTTATGGCGGATCTCAATGAACACGGCCTGCCATGGCAGGTCATTGAGCTTTCACACGAGGATGCGGCCGCATTCCGTGTCGTATAGCATCCCGCAAGCCGGCGCGTCGCGGATTTCCTCAATTCCGAGCCATGAAGTTACATGGTATTGCAAGGAATCGAGTCTTGCTCCAAAAATTCTGCTTGTAAGGTCTGCCCCGACCGGCGAGATTGCGGCAGTGAATATCACAAAAATCCTCCTCCTCTCTTCTGTCATTGCCGTTGGTACGGGTCTCGTGCGGGCGCAGAACACGACCACTTTCGAGTTCACGGCGGATTCCGTAGCCAACTATCGTCAGGGGCCTGACGGGACGGCTTTCAATGGTGGAACCTTCGAGATGAATGTCCGCGATGGTCTCATCCTCTTCGGGGATTGTGATGCTCCCTTTTTTTTCCCGCCAGGTGGCTTTTGCCCGATCGGGTCGACAGGATACATCTCCCGCGGGATTGAAAACGATCCTTTGCTCCAAGGCCGTGGCCCCTATTTCGAAGTTGTTAGCGTCCAGCCTCGGATATTACTCAAGCCATACGAACCGGAAGCCGTCCGCCTTCACTCTGCCCCGCCATCACTCCTTCCCCGTCCGCTGGGAGGCTTCGAGGATCGGAGCATAAGCGTTTTCTTCGACCTAACGACCACGCTCATCCGACAGGCTGACGTTACTTCCTACGCTTTTAATCGGCAATACACGTCGGCAGAGCGTAAACGTTTCGATGGTGAGGTTGTGCCGGGCACATACATCTACCACTTTGCCAGCATTACTAACCCCGGCGTGCCGGTCGTCATTCCGATCAACCAGTTCCCGAAGCTCGACGGTTACCGCAAGGTGAACAACGTGCGCCAGGGCGTGCGTTTCACCGATGTCGAATACGATGATGGATTCGCTGTGCTCGATCCTTTCGTAATCAATACCATCACTTGGCAGGGCAATACGATCGACTTCATAGCTCCCGCGGTTGACAACCTTTTCTTATCGATCAAGAGACTCGTAGATCCCACCGATCCACTTTCTGATCCAAGTGAAATCGATGCCCCGCTGTTTCCTGGTTTCACTGGGGCGGGCGCGACCAATGTGCTTCTCCCTAGTGCCCTCGATACCAGTTTCATCCTACCTCCAAATTTCGTTGACGCCGGGGAAACGGGTCTGCTCGAGTTGGAATTCATTATCTTCCGCCCTACCTCAGCGGTTGTTTATGAGGATTCCATCCGCCGGTTCAGGATGCCTGTCAAGGTTCTCGACCCTTTCCTTGGCTTTACCGCAGCAGCACTTCCGCCAGGTGCTACGGCCGAACAGATGGCTGCGCACTTCGATTTCGACGGGGACGGCATAACTAATTTTGAGGAATGGGTTTTCAAATCTGATCCGGCCGACAAGAACAGCGTGCCTGGTTCGCCCAAAGTCAATATGGTCAATGTTGCCCCTGATGAGTTACTTCCCGGTCCGGTCACGTTTGATTCCATCCCCGAAACCGGTTCCCAGTCCGCCCTTGAATACAAGGTCGCGAAGTTGACGAATCCCGTTCCCAAGCTGAAATACGCGATCGAATACAGCACGGACATGAACACTTGGCAGGAGATCTCAGCCAATGATTCTTCATGGGTTCTCACCGAGACCCGTGAAGAGATCAAGGTCATGAGCTCAGGCACGGGTTCCGATGTGGGCGGCTTCTTCCGCACCAAGGTTCAGCCCTTGGACTGAAAATTCTCCGGCTTTTTAACTTCTCAAGCTGCGCCTTTTGAATGGGGCGCAGTTTTTTTGTTCCCAGCTCTGGCCTGAATAAGCCTATCGAACTCGGATCAAATCAGTTGAGGTTCGTGTAGACCGCCTGGACGTCGTCATCATCCTCGATCTTGTCCAGCAGGGCTTCCACATCCTCGATCTGTGATTCGGTCAACTCGATCGGTTGGGTCGGCAATCGCTGCAGACCCGATTTCGTTGTTTCAATGCCCATTCCCTCGACGGCTGAGTTCAGGCTGTTGAAAGAGGTGTAGTCGCCGATCAATGATACCACTCCGTCGTCCACCGACAATTCTTCAAGGCCGGCATCGATCAACTCGAATTCCAGCTCATCAAGATCTTTTCCCTCCGGGACCGGGAACTCGATCACCGTCTTGCGGTGAAACATGAAATTGAGTGCGCCGCTGGGGACGATTTCGCCACCGTTTTTGCCGAGGATGGTCTTGAGGTTGCCGACGGAACGGTTGGTGTTGTCCGTGGCACATTCTATGTAGAAGAGGGCACCGTGCGTGCCTTTGGCCTCGTAGGTCACCTCGGTGATGTCGGAAGCGTCACTGCCGGAGGCTCGCTTGATTGCGTTCTCGATGTTTTCCTTCGAGAGGTTTGCCGCCTTGCCGTTCTGGATGGCAACCCTCAGCGGTGCGTTCGACTCCGGATCCGGGCCACCGGCCTTCGCGGCCAGGGTGATGGATCTGGAAAGCTTGGGGAAGATCTTGGACATCGTTGCCCAGCGCAACTCCTTCGCCCGTCTTCTGCATTCAAACGCCCTGCCCATATCTCAGGTTAGTTGGTTACGCGCATCGGCATGAGCACGTAGAGGAACGAGCCGTCGATGCGCAACACACCGGGACTCATCTCGTCGATGAGGTCGAGGTAGACATTTTCCGTGTCGAGCGCGCGAAGCGGAGCTTGGAGGAACTCCGGGTTGAAGGCGATCTGCATGTCCGGTCCGGTGTAGCCGACTTCGAGAGTTTCCTGCGCCTCGCCGACATCCGGTGAGTTCGCGGTGACCTCGATTTGGTTTTCCGTGAAAATGAGTTTCACCGAGTTCGACTTGTCCGAGGAAAGCAAGGAAACGCGGCGCACCGTCTCAAGTAGGTGCTCGCGGGAAATGATCACCCGTTCGTTGCTGTCGCCCGGGATTACCTGGCGGTAGTTCGGGTAGTTGCCTTCGATGAGCTTGCTGGCAAGGAATGTGTCGCCGACGGTGAAGGAAATCTGACTGTGGCTGAGTTTTACCTCGACCTCGCCGGCATCACCGAGCAGGCGCTGGATTTCCTGAACTGCCTTGGAGGGGATGATTACGTCCGTTTCGTGGGAAGCGGGGAATTCGAGATCCGTGTCGGCCATGGCGAGTCGGCGGCCGTCGGTTGCGACGAGCGCCAGCTTGCCTTCGCGGAAGGAAGCGAAAATGCCATTGAGCACGTAGCGTGTCTCATCGGTGGAAATCGCGAACGCAGTCTTCTTCAGGCCGTTCTTGAGATCCGCCTGAGGAATCTTGAAAGTCTTCGCGCCTTCGAAATCCGGAAGGGGAGGGAATTCGGAATCACTCAGCCCGATGATCTTGAAAGTGGACGGGCCGCTTTTGATCGTCGCGTAGTTCTTGGCATCGACGGTTACCTCCACCTCGCTGGAAGGCAGTTCCTTGACGATGCTGACAAGACGTTTCGCGGGGAGGGTTGTCGCGCCCTCCTTGTCGATTGTGGCCTCGACGGATCCTGTGATTCCGACGTCGAGGTCGGTGGTGGTGAAGACCAGCCTGCCGTCTTTGGCAACTAGCAGGACGTTCGACAAAATAGGCAGGGTGGTTCGCGAACTGACCACGTGCTGCACTTTTTGCAAACCTTCCAGGAATACGTCTTTGGAAATCTTGAACTTCATAGGATAAGGGCACCGATGCGCCTGCTCAGAGTTTCGGTTTTCATCACCCGTTGGCAAGCCCTCAGTCACTGGGAAACCAAGAATATTTCCCCATCAACCACAACATATAGTGTGGTGCGTGAAATAAGCCACATTTTCCGGTCTCGCGACATGCCTATCAGGGAAACCAGCATCCGGAAAAATTTCGCCTCGCCGCATGCCCGCCCATGGGGATAGTTTTCCCGAATGAACCGCCTGCTGCCCATGGCAATGATCGTCATGCTTCTGATTGCTTTCCGTATCATTGGAAGCGTTTTTCCCGAAACGCTGCCCAACTTCCAGCCGCTTGCCGCCTTATTTTTCTGCGGTGCACTGATGGCGAAAGGCTGGCGCGGCTGGGCGATCCCGCTCGGCGCTTGGGTGCTGACCTATCCCGCGCCCGCACTGATCGAAGGAAACGCGGGATACCTATCAGCGGGTGTCATCGTCACGACGATCCTTGCGTTTGCGGTCACGTTTCTCATCGGCAAAAGACTTTCCGGTGCGGGATTCGGCACTTTGCTGCTCGGTTCTGTTGCTTCTGCGCTCGCCTTTCATCTCATCACTTGCGGCGCAGCATGGATCGGCGGCCCGCTTTATCCGAAAAATCCCGCGGGTCTCCTGCAATCCCTTTGGACAGGCCCCGTCGGAAGTCCTATTCCGTCTTGGGTTTTCCTGCGCAACATGACCTGCGCGAACCTCCTCTTCACAACGGTTTTCCTTTCGGCTCGCATCGCGCTCCCGCATGTGCGGATCGCAAAGGCACCGGTGCCCGCCAGATAATCCTTGCGGCAATCCGCCGCCGCCCTTACTCAGCAAGCGTTTCCAGCCAATCCACCGCCAATCATGTCAGCATTCGATTTCGCATCCTCACCCATCAACCAATCGCTTACCCCCGAACGGAAAATCGAGCTCTACACGCAGATGGTGCGTATCCGGCGCTTCGAGCAGGCTTCGATGAAACAATACGCCGCCGACAAGATGGGCGGTTTTCTCCATCTTTACATCGGACAGGAATCCGTTGCCGTTGGAACGCTCTCGCTTTGCGGTGAACACGATCACAACATCACTGCCTACCGTTGCCACGCACACGCCCTAGCCTCTGGCATGAGCATGGACGAGTGCATGGCGGAAATGTTCGGCAAGCAAACCGGTTGCTCCAAGGGCAAGGGTGGCTCAATGCACTTTTTCGCTCCCGATAAGAATTTCTGGGGCGGCCACGGCATCGTAGCCGGACAGACCCCGCTTGGCCTCGGCCTCGCATACGGGCTGAAATACCTTGAGAGAGAAGGCTGCTGCCTCTGCTTCCTTGGTGATGGTGCGGTCAACCAAGGCGCTTTCCACGAGTCCCTGAACATCGCCTCACTTTTCGGAATCCCCGTGGTTTACGTGATTGAAAACAACGGCTACTCCATGGGCACCTCCCAAGAACGCTCGTCCGCCTTCAACGGTTGCCTCGCCCAGCGCGCTGAAGCCTACGCGATCGAATGGGACGTCGTTGACGGCTCCGATATTTACGAGGTTCGTGCGAAAGCCAACATCGCCATGGAGCGCGCTCGCAAGGAGCACAAGCCAACTGTCCTCGAGATCGACACCTACCGCTACTACGGCCACTCCGTCGCCGATGCGAACCATAAGGTCTACCGGACACCCGAGGATATCCAAGCTTACAAGGACAACCACGACCCGATCAACGTGTTCCGCAACAAGCTCCTCGAAGAAGGGGTCTTGAACGAAGAGTTGATCAACAAGATCAACGCCGCAGCCAAGGAAGAGACCGCAGCCGCCGTGAAATTCGCCGAGGACTCCCCGGCTCCGACCATCGCAGATATCTCAACCGACGTTTACTGGGAAACCGACAACGACACCGAGGCCTCAAAAATCGGTCATCACTTCTTCTCCTGATCCCTCTTCCCTCAATTTCTAATCCCAAATACCTTTTCTCCAATGCGCACACTGACCTATCGTGAAGCCCTCCGTGAAGGACTAGATGAAGAACTCGCCCACGACGATAACGTCGTGCTCATGGGTGAGGAAGTCGCCGAATACAACGGTGCCTACAAAGTCACCGAAGGTCTCTGGAAAAAATGGGGCGACAAGCGAATCGTCGATACACCGATCTCCGAGGCCGGCTTCATCGGCATGGGCATCGGTGCCTCCATGCTCGGCGTCCGCCCCGTTATGGAGCTGATGTTCTGGTCTTTCCATTCCGTCGCCTTCGACCAACTCGTCAACAACGCGGCCAACGTTCGCTACATGTCCGGCGGTCTTTGCAGCTGCCCCATCGTCGTCCGCGGCCCTGCCAACGGCGGCACCAACGTCGGCGCCACCCACTCCCACGTCCCGGAAGGTCTCTTCGCCGCATTCCCCGGTCTGAAAGTCTGCTCCCCGGCTACTCCTGCCGATGCGAAAGGCCTTATCAAAGCTGCGATCCGCGATAACGACCCTGTCTATTTCATGGAGAACACCCTCCTTTACGGAATGGAAGGCGAAGTGCCCGATCTTGAAGACGGCGATTTCGTGATCCCTCTCGGAAAGGCCGAAGTGAAAAAGGAAGGAACCGACATCTCCCTCATCGCTCACGGACGCTCGGTAATTCACTGCCTAGAGGCAGCCAAAATCCTCCAAGAAGAGCATGGAATCAATGCGGAAGTCCTCGATCTCCGCTCCATCCGCCCGCTCGATGTCGATGCTATCCTCGCCTCCGTCGCCAAGACCCACCGCGTAGTCCTGGTTGATGAATCGAAGCCCTTCGGCGGTGTCTCCGCCATGGTTTCCCAGCTCATCCAGGAGCACGCCTTCGACGAACTTGACGCCCCGATCAAACGCGTCTGCGCCATCGACGCCCCGGCGATCTACTCGAAGCACGTAGAGAATGAGCAGCTCCCGAATCCGAAACGGATCGTCGAGAAGGTGCTCACGATCGTGTGATCCGATCGATAATCCGTTCGTGGTTTTCTTTTACGAGCCCGGCATCCGCGTGTTCGCATTTGTCCGCTGGCTGG
This sequence comes from uncultured Verrucomicrobiales bacterium, assembly GCA_905478925.1. Classification (GTDB taxonomy): domain Bacteria; phylum Verrucomicrobiota; class Verrucomicrobiia; order Verrucomicrobiales; family Akkermansiaceae; genus Luteolibacter. Next base: position 4,366 of record CAJQKQ010000015.1, on the reverse strand, counting down.
GATCGACTTGAGATGTTATCGGGGGAGCGGGTGAAGGGTCTCTCGGCACTTCGCCCGAAAGAATTCTCCGAAAATCCACGCACTTATCTTGATGAAGCTCCTCGCCTTCTTCCTCGCCGGAAGCCTTTCCGCATTCGCTGCGGAGAAGAAGCCCAACATCCTGCTGCTTTTCGCTGACGACCTCGGCCGCTACGCCTCTGCCTATGCCGACCCGAACCAGCCGTCCACCAACGACCTGATTCGCACCCCGGTCTTCGACCGCATTGCCAAGCAGGGCGCGCGCTTCGACAACGCCTTTGTTTCCGTCCCGTCCTGCACCCCCTCGCGCGGCGCGCTTTATACCGGTCGTCATTTCTTCCGCAACGGCTCGTTTTCGCAGCTGCACAGCCGCTGGAAAAAGGGAGCTCCCGATCCCGGCGATGCCATTACCGGCATGCCCGAGATGCTGGCTCGCTCCGGTTACCACATCGGCTGGAGCCACAAATGGCACATCCCCGAACGCCTGATGCGCGGCAAAAAACACCAATACTCGCAGTTCGGAAACCGGATCAGCGCCTTCTCCCAAGTCGTCACGAAAAACCCCGAAGTCCGCGACGAGATTTTCGTCGCAGTCCGCGGCAACTTCCAGGCCTTCCTAGCCGATCGCAAAGCCGACCAACCGTTCTTCTATTCCTTCAACCCCACCAACACCCACCGCAAATGGGTGCGTGGATCAGGGAAAAAATTGTGGGGTCTCGATCCCGACAAGCTCAAGGGCAAGCTGCCGCCCTTTCTCCCCGACAACGAAATCGTCCGCGAGGACTTCGCCGACTACCTCGGTGAAGCAATGGCATACGACGCCGCCTGTGGTGCGATCCTTGAGGAACTCGAGAGAATGGGGGAACTCGACAACACCCTCATCGTGATCAGCGGCGACCACGGTGCTCCCGGCTTTCCGCGCGGCAAATGCAATGTCCACGACTTCGGATCGCGCGTTCTCCTGACACTGCGCTGGCCGGAACACATCGAACCGGGCCGGGTGGTGAAAACCCCGGTCTCGCTCATCGATCTCGCCCCCACATTCCTCGCCGCCGCCGGGACAACTTCACCCGACGATCCGGACGGCGAAAATCTCCTCCTGGCACTCGCTGCCGACGGCTCCGAAGAGGAACTACGTGGCTGGGCGCTCATCGGCCGCGAGGTTCATGTCGGCAGCGCCCGCGAAGGATATCTGCCCTACCCGATTCGTGCCCTGCGCACGCCCGAATTTTTGTATGTGCGGAATTTTAAACCCGACCGTTGGCCCATGGGAGATCCGAAAGCAGCAGCCGGCGATGCCAAGCTGGATTTTGAAGTGCTCTCCAACGACACACGCGTAGCCTTTGCCGATGTCGACGCCTCCCCGACCAAGGCCTGGCTGATCCAACACCGGAATGAGGAAGGCCTTGAGTTGATACTCAGGGATGCTTGGGAAAAGCGCCCTGCTGAGGAGCTTTACGATCTGCGGAAAGACCCCCATCAAGTTCACAACGTCGCTGATGACCCGGCTCACACCGCAATGCTCGAAAAGCTTCGTGGGAAACTCATGGCCGAACTCAAGGGCGGCGCCGACCCGAGGCTCGACGACTCCTTCGACCGGCCACCTTATCTCGAGAAAACGCGCAAGTAGCAGCTGCGCCCGAATCTCTTGGCCGGGTTTCATGGTGCCGGGATAGGGTGCTTGGGTTGCGCTGCCGCCTGGAAGGACGGCTTTCCTGCCTTTCCTCCCTCCCACCGACAAGGATGCGGTTGCGGGCATTCCCGCTATCGTGGAAACGGATCACCTCGAACCCTGCGGAGCGGCCCGCGAAGTGCCGGATGCTTGGATTTTCCAATCCGATCTGAAGAAAATCCCCGGCCTCAAGGTTCAGCCGCATTTCCCCCAGCAGGAGAAATTCATTTTCTACCGGGGAGCGGGCAGCGCCAGAATTCCCATTTACGCGAGCATGGACGGGGACACCGCCACGGTCACGAACTACTGCGGTGGGTCGATTTCCTTCGGTGTCGCCCTGCGTGTACGGGACGGGAAAGCCGCTTGGGCACAGCTTCCGGCGCTTGCATCCCCACCGAAAGGGGGAGAACCCGCGAAGAACCGTTCGGAGGTCACCTTTCCGCAACCGGACCGTTCGCTAGATGAAGTGGAATCCGAACTTGCCGATGTTTGGAAAAAGGCACTTGCCGACGATGGGCTCACTCCCGCCGAGGCCTCCGCAATGGTGGAGACTTGGCGCAAGACCTGGTTCAGGGAAAACGGCGATCGTATCCTCAGCCTTGTGCCCCGAAAGACGATTGATTCGATGTTGCCGCTGAAAATTACCCCGACTCCCGAAAAGACGGCTCGGGTATTCGTTGCGCGGATCGAGATGCTCGCCGCTGACAGGGAGCAGGCGTTGATCGACCTGATGAACTCCACCAAGGCCGTGGATATAAAGGATTTCGTAAAGTTCAGCCGCCTCGGGCTGGGAAGATTCGGATACGGAGCTATGGAGGTCGCCTCACAAATCCAGGTGAGACGGATGAAGGCGAAATTTTTCGAGTTGAGTCAGTTCGAGGAAAACCGGGAAACGACGGCACGCTAGCGGTTCCGTCGAGCTAGTTCGCAGCGTCATTTTTTCTGATTCCAGAGCCGGTAAGGATCGTTGAGCCGGGTCATTTCGGAAAGCAGCAGAGCTTCCATTTCGGCGAGCTTGGTGGCGTGTTTGGGATCCTCCGCGAGATCGTTGAGCTTCGGATCGTCCTTGCCGTGCTCAAGGAGGAATTCGTTCGGATTTTCGGCAAGGTTGAAGAGCTGGGTCTCGTGGACTGCCCCATCGAGTGTGTCATACTTGATCAGTTTCCAATCGCCGTTCTTGACGCAGCGGATGCCGGGTTTCGTGCCGCCGGTGTAGGCACCGTAGAGGGTGTCGCGGACGGTCTTCCCTTCGCCGGTTAGGACGGACTTGAACGATTCCCCTTCGTTGGATTCCGGAGCGGGGATCCCGGCGAGGTCGCAGAGGGTGGCGAGCGTGTCGAGCAGGTAGATGTTGCCGGGCGCGCGTCCTTTTTTCACCCCGGGGCCCATGACGATGTAGGGCACGCGGAAGGTGTGCTCGTAGAGATTCTGTTTTCCCTGCAGGCCGTGGCGGCCGATCGCCATGCCGTGATCCGAGGTGTAGATCACGTAGGTGTTCTCCAACTCGCCCATTGCCTCGAGCTTCTTCAGGACACGACCAATTTGGATGTCGATGTTTTCCGAGCAAGCGAACTCGCGACCCAGTTCGTTGCGGATTGTGCGCTCGTCCCTGTTTTCCCAAACGCCGGAAACCCTAACCTCATCGCGCAGGCCGGGATGGCCGTGGGGAAACGGGTGCTTATCAAGCCAGTTGACCGGCAGGGAGGGTTGCTTCGGGTTCGCGGCAGGCAGCGAGTTCTTATCTGTATGGTTTGTGGCTCCATATTTCGCCAACAGCTCGGGTGTGCCGTCGCGGGTGTCGTGCGGATGCGAAAAGCCGTAGTAGATCATGAAAGGCTTCTTGGCTTGCTGTTTTTCCCGGTCGGTGAGGTAGCCCATGACTTGATCGCCATGCCACTCGCTGCCGCTCTCCGCCGTGCCACCGCGTTTCGTCGCATCGTTGCGGATCTGGAATGTTTTGTTGGCCGCCTGGTAGGAATTCCCTTTCTTGCAGGTGCGGACGGTCTCGTATCCGGCGTCGTTGAAAACGGCGGGGAGGGTGCTGCCTTCTATCCCCTTGGGAACCAGCTTGTTGGCCTTTTTCCTGCCGTTGGCTCCGGGGGTGCGCCAGAGTGTGCGGCCTGTCATGATCATTGTCCGCGAGCAGGTGCAGACCGCACCGGACCACCCGCCTTGCTGGTGCGCAGCATCAAGCACGAGCCCCTCCCGGGCGATCCTGTCGATGTTCGGCGTGTCGAGAGTCGATTTTGGATCGTAGGCTTTCAGGTCGAAGGGCGACTGGTCATCGACGATGATAAAAAGGAAATTTGGTTTTGCGGCTGCTGCCGAAAGGGTGAGCAGCGAGAGCGCAAGCGATGTGAGGGCAATCAGATTGGGTTTCATCGGGATGGACATGTCAGTTCGGGAAGGCGTTTGCGAGAAAACTTGCCTACGTTATAACCAATGTTATACTACACCCATGACCACGACCGTCAAGATTACCTCAATCGGGAATTCCGCAGGCATCATCCTGCCCAAGGAGCTTCTGGAGAAACTCCGGGTTTCCAAGGGGGATACGCTCACGGTCACGGAAACGCCGGATGGCATCAACCTGAATCCGTATAATGAAGATTTCGCTACGGCAATGACTCTGGCCGAAGAAATCATGCGCGAGGACAGAGACGTCCTCCGCAAACT
>CAJQKQ010000014.1 GCA_905478925.1 uncultured Verrucomicrobiales bacterium | reverse complement strand
TTCTTCATCTCAACGAAAACCTAACCGGCTTAAGGCCGCCATCAGAGGAAATGAATTCTCTGGCTGGCACGATTTGCGCTGAGTCACACTATCAAAGAGCTTGTATCGAGGGGACTAAAAAGCCGATCGGGTAGTTGCTAATGTGGAGTTCAAAACTCGCACCCTGCATTTACCGCGACCGACTGGCAGTCTCTCGTATCGGCGCTGTTCGCGTCGACGGGCGGAAACTAGTCCGCTAAACCCACAATCGTCAATACGTTTCGTCAGGTTTTTTCAGTCATTTTTCGGAAGGTGAATTAATCCCCGAAACTACGGGGATTATGCACGGTAAGAAAGTTCCAAACCTACCTTAAATACCATCCGATCAGGCCCTATCTAGAGACAACTTTCACATTTCGAGAGCCAAACATGGTCTCCTTCGATAAAACCGACATGCTACTACATCTCTGGTAGTTAATTCTTAAATTACCGTTGACGATACCCCGGACACCTACCCCTTGTATTCCGGGAATATCGGATTCAGAGTCCCCTAAAAGCAACCAACGCCATGCCAAAAATCGCCCTTCTCCAATCCAAGACCTTTGCCACAAAACAAGAGTCCTTCGACCACCACGAGAAACTCATCCGGGAGGCTGCGGAAGGCGGTGCCCAGATCATTTCCACCCAAGAACTTTTTCTTACTCCCTATTTCTGCGCGGTTCAGGATACTAATCGGTTTGATCTGGCAGACAAACTCCCGGGACCGGTGACTGACCGGCTTGGAGATCTAGCCAAGGAACTGGGAGTGGTAATCGTCTCTTCGCTATTTGAGAACAGAGGGCCGGGACTCTACCACAATACCGCAGCTATCCACGATGCGGATGGCAAACTCCTAGGAATGTACCGTAAGGCACATATCCCTCAGGATCCCGGTTTTGAGGAGAAATTCTATTTCACGCCGGGCGATAGCGGTTGGCCTGTATGGGACACGGCTTTCGGAAAGATCGGAGTCTTGATCTGCTGGGATCAGTGGTATCCGGAGGCTGCACGTTTAATGGCATTGGGCGGCGCGGAGCTTTTGATTTATCCGACGGCAATTGGCTGGCTACCTGAGGAAAAAGAAGAACTCGGGAAGGCGCAGCACTGCGCATGGGAAACTGTGCAGCGCGGCCACGCAGTTGCGAACGGCTGCTATCTCGCGGCAGTCAACCGAGCCGGGACACACGATGGCACCGAGTTCTGGGGACAGTCATTTGTAGCCAATCCCTATGGCGAACTTGTGGCCAAGGCTTCCGTTGGTAACGAAGAGATCGTTTTGCATGACATCGACTACGGGCAGGTCGAGGAATTCCGACGCATCTGGCCGTTCTTCCGGGATCGTAGAATCGATGCCTATGAGGGGCTCTCTTCACGCTGGCGCTCGGATCAGCCGGGAAGGTAGCCGAAAAAACGTCGCGACTTGATTAGATCGGCGACTTCGTCCGGTACGCAGCTCTCCCAGGTCGGGTCGCCATCGGCAATCTTCGCTAGCAAGTCACGCGAGAAGATGCTGAGGAAATCGGGGTTGTAGTTATCGAGGTCGACGAAGCTACCGCGATCCGCGAGATAACCGTACAATTTCACAAGCTCCGGTGCCACCTTCATCGTGTCCTTGGTAATCGGCGTGCCGCTCTCCGCATCGAGCAGCGGATAGACGAAAAGCTTGAGATTGTGCTTAAAGAGCCGGCCGAAGCTTTCGAGAATGCCGCCGGGAAGGTCTGTATAGTATTTCTCGTCAAACAGTTCGATGAGTGAAGGTACGCCCATCACGATACCGATCCGTTGCTTCGTCCTACATGAAAGATAAGCCGCGAGCCTGTAATACTCGAAGTAGTCGGAAATCAGCACCGTCATTCCACACGCCGCGAGCAAGTCGGCACGCGCCAGAAAATCCCTCCTATCCACATCCTTTCCACCCGCCAGCAGGTTGCGCATCGTGAGCTCAAAAATCGGCAATACCTCCTTATCGGCCATCGATGGATCCGCTTTGAACTTCTTCATCGCACATTCCAGCATGTCGAAATTCACATTCGTCGGCGGACGGAAGCTCCCCCGCTCCACCAGGATCGCCTTCTTATAAAGTGCTTCGGACGGTTGCAGCACCTCGCCGTTCGCCGCAAACATAGCCGCCCCGCTGAGTCCGAGCTTCACGAGCTTGAGAGCCATGATCCGATTATCAACGGATCGGAATTCGATCCCTTCGAACTTGATCATGTCGATTTCCACTCGCCCGGTGGTCAGCTTGTCCAACAGGCTTTCCACCAGGAGCTCCGGCTCGTGGTGGAGAAAAAAACCGCCGAAAAGCAGGTTCACGCCGACGACGCCCAGCGCTTCCTGCTGGAGGGAAGCCTCCGTATCGAGCATACGTACATGAACCATGATCTGACTCGGCTCGTCATGAGGTCGGGATTGGAACTTGAGTCCCATCCATCCATGGCATTCGTTTCCGCCCTTAAAGGAGCGCGCCACCACGGTATCCGCGAAAGCAAAGAAGGCGGTCGTATCACCACGCTGCGTTTTCAGTCGCTCAAGGTTCAGCCCGTATTCGCGATCCAGCATGGCCTGGCAGCGCGACTGTGAAACGTAGCGGTCTCCGCCGCCGTATATCGCATCGCTGACAGTCATGTCGTAAGCGGACATGCTCTTTGCTACCGTCCCCGCAGCGCCGCCCACTCGGAAAAACCATCTCACCACCTCCTGTCCGGCTCCAATCTCGGCAAAGGTTCCGTACCAACGAGGGTCGAGATTGATCTTGAGAGCTTTCTGGTGGGTATCGAGTTCTAATTCCTGCTGCATATGTGGTGTGGGGCTAACGACTGCTTTCTAAGCGAATTCCTGCCATTCCGAGATACAAAAAAGGTAACGAAGGAAAGATCCCTCCCGTCACCAAGCATTTTCGAGGCCGATCACTTTGCAAAATCGACGGTCTTCAGCCCCTTCTTGTAGGCGTTGAAGCCATACTTCGTCGGGACGAATTCGCCAGAGACCGAAACATCGGCCTTTTCCGGCACATCCATCCCGAGCCCCCAGAAAACTCCGTTCACAACCAGCCTGCGCAGATCCTCGTCGACGAGATCGGTAGCAGAACCCATGGTGGCGGTGACAACCTTGTTGGTTTTCCCCGCATCGTTCTTCACCTCGCGCGACCAGGCGACGGGCATCGCCGGCTCATTGACCTTCTGCATTTTGCCGCCCTTTGTCTTTTTCTTGTAATCAGCCGGCTCGTCCTTTGGATCCATGCCTTTGAGGACAAGACCGCGCAGCAGCACCGTGGCGTCTTGCGGTGGAGCCGCCTCATAGACATCCGTGTCACCGAAAGTTCCAGTCACCCCGTTGAGCAGCGGATTGTTCTCCTGTCCGGGCTCAACCACCCCTCGGGTGGCCTCCTTCTTGTGAACACCCCAGTGGCTGATCCATGTTTCGCCAAACACTGTTCTTCCAAATCCGCCGCTCGCGTGGTTCCACGACCACTCGGCCCATTTGCTGTCCTTGGGGAAATTGAAGATGTGTGTGCTGGTTCGCAGCGTAACCATCGGCACACCACGATCAACTACCGCCTTGAACTTTTCCATCGTCGCATCGTCGTATTTCCGGAAACGCAGCGACATTACCAAGGCATCCGCCGAGCCAAGTGTATCCGCACCCATGAGGTTTGCCGAGGCATTCGGATTGATCGTCCCGTTCTCATCGGCGGAGAAAAGCACGGTCGTATCGAAACCATGCTGTTTCGCAAGGATGCGCGCCATCAGGGGCATCGCCTCCTCGGAGCGGTATTCCTCGTCCCCCGCCAGCAGCACGACATGCTTGCCTTTGCCCGGCCCTACGCCGCCGGTGAATTTCAACGTGCCTGCGCCGGCCTCCATTTTTACCTCTGCAAACGACGTCCCGAGTACCAACCCGCAGGCGGCACCAATTCCGATAAAACATTTTATCATGAGCTATGATACTCCGCCACCTCTTACCGCCTCTCAAGAAAAATGACGGGTCAATTGGCCTCCCCGGAAGAGCCCGCTTGCGTCGGCTTGTTTCCTCTTTCAGAGTCTGCAAATGAAATACTTTCTCCGGTTTCTTGCATGCCTCCTACCTGTTGTAGCAAATGCGGGACAGAAGCCCCATGCGACCGCATCATGGATCGCCGAGAAGGCAGAAATTACGGCCGATGATCCGATCCGCACCGTCATCCGTATGACCGTCGATGAAGGCTGGCACACCTATTGGGAAAACCCCGGCGAAGGCGGCCTCCCACTCTCGATCGAGGCCGAGCTCCCCGCTGGCTGGTCCATCGGGAAAATCCAGTATCCGGTGCCCAAGCGCTTCATGACCGGTGAACTGCCGGGCTTCGGCTACGAGGGCGGAACCCTCTTTCCTGTCACCCTCACAGCTCCCGCCGGTTTCCGAGGAAATTTGCCTCCGCTCAAGGCCAGCCTCTCTTGGCTCACCTGCAACGATGAAACCTGCGTCCCAGGAGAAGCCGAACTCACGTTTCCAACTGAAACCGATCCGGGGGCGGTCACAGCCGCTTACGAAAAACTGCCCAGAGCCCTGGCGAACTCCATGCTCAGCGTATCTAGGGACGGCGATAACATTTTTATCTCGCTGACTCTTGCTGATAATTCCGCATGCAACCCGGAATCCTGCGAACTGTTCCCAATCACCCACAACGTCATCGACCCTGCAACCGAGCCCCGTTTCAAAAAAAGCACAGACCCCGAAAACACCTGGCAAGCTTCAGCGCCGAAAAGCGAATACCTTTCGGGCAAAATCGGCAAGTTCGAGATTCTATTGGTGGCACCGAATGGAACCGCATCGATCGCGACAACAGATTGAATGGAGTTTCCCTGCTCCCTGCGACCCATTTCCTACGAAGTATTTGTGTACTGAGACGCATCCGTCCCGGAGCGTCGACCTTTCTGCTTTGCTGACCACCCTACGCCACCTGATACGGGAACCAGCGGTGGCGGGCAGGACGGAGTTGGCTCAGTTAGACGTGACCCGCGAGGGACGGATCAACGAAACCGACCCTGCAGATCTCTACCACCGGCTACCACACCGCCGAGGAAAATTCCGGGATTCCGAAAGGCCTCGCCAAAAAAATCAGGAGAATCTCAAGATTTCGAGATAGGTTTCTGTTTCCGAGACGCTGTCTATGTGTCCCTGCTAAGAGCCAAAAAAATCATGAGATCAATCATCACAGCCACTCTCGCCGTAGCCTTTGCCCCCGCAACAACCCACGCCGCCACTAAAGCGGCGGATATCGAGAGCGCCGATCCCCTTTTTGCAAATACCCTCTTTGCCGTCATCGCCGGCAAAGAGGTCGCAAACGCCAAGAACCAGCCATACGGCTGCGGCGTTAAATACTGATTTCTTGTAGCTAGACTGTTGTGTTTCGGTAAAGCCGTCGCCTGAGTGGGCGACGGCTTTTTCGTATCCCGAGCCACCACGAAATTTTTCATTTTTCGATTCATCAACGCAATCCCACAAGACATGCCGAGGGTCTGTAACTCTATGAATGGCCACCTTTCGAGTTTGCCATCCAATACTCATTCTAAAACCAACGATATCCGGCTAATAGGCTGGGCAAAGACTGAACACGCGCCAGAATCCCCGCATGTTCAGCACCAAACAGCTTTCCGAAGAGCAAATTGCAGCAATCAGGTCATGGGCGGCGGGCGGAGCCCAACTACCTGAAATCCAGCTGCGGATGAAGGAAGATTTCGGCCTTTCAGTGACCTACATGGACACCCGTTTTGCAGTACTCGACCTTGGGATCGAACTGGCTGAGGAGAAAAAGGAGGAACCCGCACCGGAGGTCAGCGAGACTCCAGTTCCCACCGGCGAGGTCACTGTAACAATGGACAGCATTGCCACACCCGGTGCCTTGGTGAGCGGAAAGGCGGTATTCTCAGATGGAGAATCCGCAATCTGGATGCTAGACCAAGCGGGTCGCCCCAGTCTCGATCCCAATACACCCGGCTATAGCCCCAACGAAACTGACATCCTGGAATTCCAGAAGCAGCTGCGTACCCTCATCGAAAGCACGGGGCTCTAGAAAAAACAAGGCCGCAGTTATTCACTGCGGCCTCTGATAAAATGGACTGGCCTATGCCAGTCCTCGAACCGGCTTTGGAATCGGCTTTTCTTTCCGACTAAGCGCACGGCGCATCTTCGTGAGCGCCGAGTTCTGTAGCTGCCGGATCCGCTCGCGCGTTACACCGAACTCGCGGCCAACCTCCTCCAGGGTAAGAGGCTTCTTGCCGTTGAGGCCGAAGCGCTCGTCAATGATTCGGCGCTCGCGCTCGTCAAGAACGTCAAGCAAGCCATCAATCTCACCATAAAGATTCTTGTCGGCGAGCATGTCCAAGGGGTTGTCGGCTCGCTCATCGCTAATGATCTCACCATAAGCTGTGGATTCTCCGTCGTTGATCGGGGCATCCAGAGATGTCGGGCGTTGGGACGCCTGCTTGAGCATGGCCATCTTGCGGCGCGGAAGACCGACCTCCTCAGCGAGTTCCTCATCGGTCGGCTCGCGGCCGAGTGCCTCAGCGAGCATTGAGGAAATACGACGCATCTTTGCGATCTTATCAACCATGTGGACAGGAAGGCGAATCGTCTTGGATTGGTTCGCCAGCGCACGCTTGATGGACTGCTTGATCCACCATGCGGCGTAAGTGGATAGCTTCCCACCCTTCTCCGGATCGAAGCGCTCGACCGCCTTCATAAGGCCGATGTTGCCTTCGGAAATAAGGTCGGTGACCGGAAGGCCGTAATTCGAGTAATCCTGCGCGATCTTTACGACGAGACGCAGGTTCGCACGGATCATGTGGGCGCGCGCCTCATCATCACCGTTCTTGATGCGTTCCGCCAATTCAATTTCCTCCTGGATTGTCAGGAGCGGCGTTTTCGAAATTTCCCGCAGGTATAGCTTGAGGCTGGAGTCTGATTCGTAGGACATATTTTTTTGGGGATGGGATTCTACATATTAAACGTCGCCCAGAGGGGTTTTATTCCACTTTTTCGTCGTGTTCGCGATTTATCCGGGAGGCTTGTGACAGGATTTTCACTGCACAAACACCTAGCAGCAGCTGCCACACCAACACTCAATATCACAATAACCCACTAACAATAAGTGACTTACAAGAAACTTAGAGCCTTCTTAAAAACAACTATTGACACTTCAGGCCGCGCGCAAACGACACACCTGGACGTTTTGTCGCTACGCGAAACCCTTAGATCACTCCTCGCTCACGGAGCTCTTCATCGACTTCGTCGTGAAACGGCGAGCCGATCCCGATATCCCGGATTTTCTGGATCTTGCGGCGGACACCGAACTTACTCCTAGGTCCAGTAATGAGATCCGTAACACCATCAACGGCGAAGGGAAGCAACGCTGCAAAGCCCAGGATGCCCAGTCCAATGCCGAACCCGCGCCTCGCACCGGTATGCATGAGGTCGCCAACCAATAATCCTGCAGCAGCTCCGAGAATCACCGGAGCCGCAAGGGCACTACTTTCCACCCAAACCGGAGTCGTATCAACATGCGCGTCTGCCATGTGTTCATACTAAACACTCCATGGGCTGACGACAACACGGAAAAAACAAAGCCAAAAGTCATCATATTCTCACTTCCCGAGGCCGCATGTTCCGCTAACCTCCCGCCGCATGACCTCTCCCGAAAACACCTACGCACTAATCCTAGCCGGCGGTTCCGGCACCCGTTTCTGGCCACTCAGCCGCAACGACAAACCAAAGCAGTTGCTTGACCTCTTCGGCACAGGCACCCTTCTCGAACAGACGATCAACCGCCTCGAAGGCCTCGTCCCTCTTGAAAACATCCTGATCCTGACCAACTCGCTGCAGGTCGAAGCGGTCCGCGCCGTCGCCCCCATGCTACCTGCGGAAAACGTTTTCGCGGAACCGGCAAAGCGTGACACCGCGCCCGCGGTCGCGCTCGGTATCGGACTTGTTGCCGCCCGCAATCCCGACGCGGTGATGATGGTTCTGCCTGCAGATCAACTCATCAAGGACACCGCCGCCTACCATTCCGTCATGAAGGATGCGCTGGAGGTCGCTTCCAAATCCGACGGCCTTGTAACCATCGGCATCCGACCCACCTGGGCCTGCCCCTCATATGGCTATATTGAGCGCGGCGACAAGGCATCCATGCCGGGAACCACCTGCCAGCATCCGCCCTTCGAGGTGAAACGCTTCCGTGAGAAACCCAACCCAGAACTCGCGGAGCAATTCCTCGCCGCAGGAGGCTTCTCCTGGAATGCCGGAATGTTTGTCTGGTCGCTCCAAACGGTGATCGAACAGCTCGTATCGCACGCCCCTGAACTGGCATCCTTCGTTTCCGAACTCCGCAGGAGCAGCGACATCAAGGCAACCGTCGCTGCACAGTTCCCGAAGCTAACACCGATCTCGATCGACTACGCACTCATGGAAAATGCCGACCGAGTGCTCAACATCGAGGCCACCTTCGATTGGGACGATGTCGGTTCCTGGGTTTCCATCGCGAAATACCTCGATGAAAAAGGCGACAAAAACCGAGTCAACTGCGCCGTTTCCGAAATTGATTCCGAGAACAATATCGTTTTCAACGCGACCCCGGGCACGCACATCGCACTGCTGGGGGTGGACGACCTGATCGTGGTGAATACGGGGGACTCCATCCTCATCGCCAACCGCCACCAAGCGGATGCGATCAAGAAACTCTCAGAAATTCTCCCGGCAGAACTCCTCTAATCCTTCGGCAGGAAACTCCGCGTTGCGCGTAGTGAAATACAGGTTCATGCTCGTGCCATGCGATGGTTCCTTGTTCTTGCTTGTGCCCTGATGCCCACCGGCATCCTTTCTGCCGACGATCCAGAACCCACCCCGAAGCCTCAAGTGGCGGGGCGGAGCTTGGAATCGTTGAAAATCATCGCCGAGCCGCTTTCCGCCGCGCTCTCCGAATTGCAGAAGCTGCAGGGGCAGCTAAAGCAGACGAGCACCGAAGATGCCAAGCGAGAGATCCAGAGAGGGATCGACGCGGAACGTGAACGCGTCGGGCAGTTACGCAACAATTTCAGAGACATCGTCGGTGGATCCGAAGCCGCCGAATACGAAGGCGAGACATCAGGCGGCACAAGCATCCAGGAGCAGATCGGCGAGATCGTCCAGCCCGTCCTAAGCGAGATCAAGGAGGCCACCTCGGAGCCGCGTGAGCTCGAAGCATTGCGCAAGTCCCTGGAACAATCGCGGGAACGGAAACGAAAGACCGACATAGTGCTCGCACGGATCGACAAGCTGATCGGCGAGAGTGATGACGGGGCGCTGATTGCAGAGCTCGAGTCCACCCGCGGGCTTTGGGCGAGCCGGCAGGCCGAAGCGGTCAGCCAGATTGCCGTGAGCAAGCTCCAAATTGAGGATCGCACACACGACCAGCGATCCCTCTGGGAAACCCTTTCGACGGGCTTCAATAAATTCTTCAGGAATCGGGGATTGAACCTGCTGATCGCGGTTCTCGCCGCGATGATCGGTTTCATCGGTACCAGGAAAATCTATTCATGGATCAGGCACGTCAGCCCCGTCCACAAGAAGGACAAAAACACCTTTACCAGCCGGATATCGGATGTCTTGGCATTGGCTGTCGCAGCCCTCGTCGCACTCTCCGCGATCATCATCGTATTCTACGCCCGGGGCGATTGGCTGCTGCTGAGCTTGGTCGCGATTTTTCTCATCGGCGTAGCCTGGGCGGGAAAGACCACGATCCCCCCTTACCTCGATCAGATCCGCATGATTCTCAACCTCGGCTCCGTGCGCGAAGGAGAACGCGTCATCTATCAGGGTCTGCCATGGAACGTCTCCGCACTTGGGTTTTTCACCACATTCACCAACCCCAACCTCCAGGGAGGAACGATGCGAATCCCGATCCGTAATGTAATGGACATGATCTCACGCCCGGTCACCCCGAAGGAGGTATGGTTCCCCACTGAGGTCGACGATTGGTGCGCTCTCTCCGATGGCACCTACGGGAAAACCATCACTCAGACACCGGATCAGGTGGTTATCCTTGTGCTCGAAGGCAGCATAAAAACCTATCCAACCGCAAAATTCCTAGAGCTTTCCCCGGAGAACCTATCACACGGTTTCCGGCTCAACGTCACCTTCCGGATCGACTATCAGCACCAGGCGGATTGCACAAACTCGATTCCGGACATTTTCAATGAAATCCTTACCGCAAGTCTTGTCCAGGCATACGGCCGGGATGCGATCCGCTCGATCAAGACGACATTCGCCGCCGCCACCGCATCCTCCCTGGACTACTCGATCCTGGCCGATTTCGACGGATCAGTGGCCCACCGCTACTATGCCTTGCAGAGGGAAATCCAGAGTATTTGCGTCGATGCCTGCAATGAGAACGGCTGGGTCATCCCGTTCACGCAGATCACCGTTCACCAGTCTGAAGCGTAGCCGCATCAGCCGATCGAAATGGCTTCAAGAACGGCGACCTCTGCACGTTCACCCGCCTCCTGGGAACTCGCGTGGATCCTCACGATCACATCTCCCGCAGATACCTTATCCCTGCACTTTGCGAGACAGTCGAATCCGACGGAGAAGTCGACCGAATCCCCGGCCTTCGAACGGCCGGCGCCGAGCTCAAGTGACGCCTGCCCGATCTTTCCGGCATCCACCCCAGTCACGACTCCGCTTACCGGAGCGGTAATTTCACGGATCACTGGAGCCCTGTGAATCTCCGATAGCCGCTCCAAATCCTCCACTCTTCCACCCTGCCTTACGACAAGCTCATCAAATTTCCTCCTTGCCGTTCCGTCATCCAGCATCCCTTCCAGATTCTCGCGTGAAACACCGGCGATAACCTCGCTGAGATCCAGGACGACTTTCCGAAGATCGGGCGGACCGCCGCCGCCGAGGCATTCGAGCGCCTCGATCACCTCCAGGGCGTTCCCCACGGCACAGCCCGTCGGCTCACTCATTTCGTTGAGCATGGCATGAACTTCTACGCCCATCTCCTTGCCAACCGCGATCATCCCGTCGCCCAAGGTCTCTGCATCCGCACGGTTCTTCATGAAAGCACCGGATCCGTATTTTACGTCGAGAACCAGCTTCTCCAACGACTCCGCCATTTTCTTCGACATGATCGATGCGGTGATCAGCGGGATGGAAGGAACGGTTCCGGTCACATCCCGGAGCGCGTAGAGCTTCTTGTCCGCAGGACAGAAACGTTCCGTCTGCCCCATCATCACAACACCGAGATCGGCAAGAATTTCGGCAGCCTCCTCCATGGCCACTCCCACCCGGAAGCCGGGGATCGCTTCCAACTTGTCCAGCGTACCTCCGGTGATGCCCAGCCCACGACCCGAGACCATCGGCACCCTACAACCTGAGCATGCCACCAGCGGGGCAAGGATCAGGGAAACCTTGTCCCCGATTCCACCGGTGGAGTGCTTGTCCACAACCGTATTTCCCGGAGGGTGCGCGAAGACATCGCCGCTAGCCATCATAGCTCGTGTCAGCGCTGCCGTTTCCACCGCTGTCATCCCCTTAAAAAAGACAGCCATCGCAAAAGCGGACATCTGATAGTCGGCAACCTCGCCGCTCACATACCCCCCCACGAGATTCCGGACTTCAGCAACTGAAAGTTCCTCCCCTTCCCTTTTCCTAGCGATCAGCGTCGGCACATGCATGCGCCATTCTACTTCCCCGGCTTTGCGTGCGCAAGCGGCCTTCAAGATTCCACGTGCCCGTTGCTCAGCCCGTTGCCGCAGTGCTTGCAGAAATTCGCACCCGGATCATGCCCAACCCATCCGCACTGCCCGCATTTGCGCCCGTCCATCTGCAGCATCGCCCTCTCCCTGCCGATCTCGGTGATCACGATACCCGCCGGAACCGCGATGATCGCAAAACCGCTCAGCATGATCATGGATGAAAGCACCTTGCCCACGACCGTGAGCGGAGCCACATCCCCATAGCCGACGGTGGTGACTGTTACGATCGCCCAGTAGATCGACTGCGGAATCGAACTGAAGCCCGGATTGCTCGAACCCTCCACGAGATACATCAGCGTACCCTCGATCGATACCAGGATGAGTATGAAAAAAAGGAATACTGAAATCTTCGGCCCGCTTGAGCGGAGCGAATTGAGGAGCAAGTTCGACTGTCCGAAATGATGCGCCATTTTCAGTACCCGGAACATGCGCAGAAGCCTCAGAATGCGGATTACCATCAGGTAATGGCTTCCGCTGAACAGGAACGCGACATACGTGGGCAGTATCGAAATGAGATCGACGATCCCGAAAAAACTCAGGGCATATTTTCGCCGCTTTCGGACAATCATCAGCCGCACCACGTACTCAATGGTGAAAACGAAAGTGAACACCCACTCCAGCCCAAGGAAAAGCGAGCGATACTCGTTGCGCAGGCTTTCCACGCTGTCGAGCATCACCACCAGCACGCTCCCACCGATCAGGAAGAGAAGAACGACATCGAACGCCTGTCCGACTTTTGTATCGGAGAGGAAAATAATCCTCCACAAGCGATCACGCCAGCCCTGCTTCTCGCCGTTGCCATCAGCTTCCCTCGTGTCGCTCATACCGTTAGGCTGAAAGCTACCTTTCCGATCTGAAACGGTCGAGTATCGAATCAAGTCGCGAGTTCATCCTTACACCCTCATCAATACGTAACGATCACAGCAGCACCAGAGTGGAGCCTTTCAGAAAGGCCATATCAGTGGAATAAGGGGGCACGCTATCACCATGCAGATGACGTTCAGGGGAATACCAAAGCGCAGATAATCCGAGAACTTATATCCGCCCGGACCGTAGACCATCATGTGCGTCTGGTATCCCATCGGGAGCGCAAAGCATGCCGATGCGGCTACCGTGATCCCGATGATGAACGGCCTGGAATCGACCCCCAACTCACCCGCAAGCCGGACAGCGATCGGCACCATCATCACCGCGGTCGCGTTGTTGGAAAGCATCTCGGTGAGTATCAGTGTAAACAGGAAAACCAGCCACAGCATCGCGTATGGCAGCACCTCCGGTGAAATCAAACTCTCCACTGCCGAAACCATATGCTTCGCCAACCACTCGGCGGTTCCTGTCGTCTGCATCGCCATCCCGAGGCCTAGGAGGCCGTAAAGCATCAGCAGCACCTGCCAATCGACGCTTTCGTACGCCTCGCGGGGGCTGAGAATCTTCGACCAGAGCAGCACCAGTGCGCCGACCAATCCTGCGTAATGGATCGGAATGGAGGGCACCGAAGGGAACAGCCTGTGGAAGACATCAGTGAGCGTAACCGTCAGAACCACTCCCGCGAGAACAGACCATGAAAGAACAATGGGCCAACGGGGGCGGGCGGGCAGCGGCGCGTCATCCAGTTTGGCCTCAGGCGCATCGGTAAGCACGAAATCGCGGCTTGCCTTGAGTGCCGGGAGGTTGTTCACCGCCGTGATGACAAGCAGGGTGTCACCGCGTTCGATCGAGACCTCGGCCATGCGACTGGTAATATTAAGTCCGTTCCGGTGCACTGCGAGCACCACGCAGTTGTAACGCTGCCGAAAGTCGGATGCGGCGAGAGTTCGTCCGGCGATGGATGATTCACTAGGTACAACCAATTCGGAAACGATGCCATCGACCACCGAGAGTTCCTGGGCACCGATCTCGGAAAATAGCTGTTCGGCCTTCGCCGCCCCCCCCTTGCGCCGGTGCAGCGCGACAAGGAAGCGGTCGTTCCTTTCCACCGTAACCTCGCTGAGCGGCACCATCAGGCGCGTGCCCCTACGCCGAATTTCCAAAATATGGATACCCGCTTCCCTGCTGCCGAGCTGGGTATCGAAAAGCTTTTTCCCGATAAGCCCGGATCCATCCCCGATGAGCAGGTGATGCAGAGGGGTCGTGCGATGATCGATCTCAAGGCTGCCGGTGATCGATGATCGGGAGGGCAGCAGCTTCGGCCCGAAAGCCACCATGTATGCGATCCCCGCAATGGCCAAAGGGATGCCGATCGGAGCAACGGTGAACATCGACATCGGCTCCAGGCCCATGTCCTTGAGCGTGCCGTTCACAAGGAGATTTGTGGAGGTTCCTATCAGTGTGCAGCAGCCTCCAAGGATGGACGAATAGGAAAGCGGAATCAGAAGCTTGGAGGCGGGGATATCCTTGGACCGTGCGAAGCCGAGGACGACCGGCATGAGGATGGCCACGATCGCGGTATTGTTCATCCATGCACTGAAGAACGCGGCGACAACGGTGAATGCGAAAATCGACGAGCGAACCCCTCCGTTGACACGCCGCTGGAGCAAGCGCCCAATCTGGTCGACGGCACCGGATTTCTCCAAAGCACCGCCGATCACGAAAAGGGCGGCAATGGTCAGCGGAGCCTCGTTCCGGAAGACCAATGACATATCCTTCATCTCGATCAGACCCAGTGCCACGAGGAGGCACAGGATCGTGATCGCAAGCACGTCCGGGGAAGCCCATTCGCGCACAAACGCAACAAGCGTCAGGCCGACCACCAGCAAGGTTAATGCGATTTCCAGACTCATATTTCGCCCAAGGGCTGCGTCCCTTTGAGCAGGGACGCTGAATTCACTACTTCCGCCTTCTGGAAAGCTCTCGCTTAGTGTGGGGCATCTTCAGCGGAGTGCTCCCCGTGGGAGTCCCCATGCTCGTGAAGCTGCCTGGTGCCATTCGG
The DNA here is from genome assembly GCA_905478925.1 of uncultured Verrucomicrobiales bacterium. Lineage (GTDB taxonomy): Bacteria > Verrucomicrobiota > Verrucomicrobiia > Verrucomicrobiales > Akkermansiaceae > Luteolibacter. The sequence continues at coordinate 31,224 of CAJQKQ010000014.1, read as the reverse complement.
GCCGTCGAACTCATGCCGTTCGCAGGCGCCGAGACCGAATGCAACAAGGGCGGAAAGTAGGGCGAAACGTTTCATCGCGCCCCTCATAGCCAATCCGCGCCGAAAGGCAACCCCTGATCGCAGGCCAAGGGAGGTTTCTTGCCACGAAATTCCTTGATGCAGGGAGCCGGGACGCTCTTCATTATCAACACCGTCCGTAGATGCGGCGTACCGATCCCATGCCAGACCAATCTCCCAACCCAAACCTCGAATCCGACCGCCTGGAACTCGCGCTGAGAGCCTCAAACGAAGGCATCTGGGACTGGATCACCGGTGAAAAGGCTATTTTCTACTCCCGCCGCATCCTCGAGTTCCTCGAATGCACCGCCTCAGGCGCCCCGAACATCTTCCTCCCACCGCACCTTCCCGTCCACCACGTCGATCGCCCGGATTTTGTGCGCGCCGTCGCACAGGCGCTCGATTCCAATGGGCCGGAAACACTCGCCGTAGACGCCAGGGTACAGACCGGTGGCAACGATTGGCGCTGGCTTCGGATTCGCGGAACCGTGGTGAGGGATCGCCAGGGGCATGCGTTGCGTATCGCCGGCTCGATGATCGACATCAGCCTCAGGAAAGCCGCCGAAGCCCAGATCGAGGAGGAGCGCCACCTTCTCCGTGCCCTCATCGACCACGTTCCCTTGCAGATCTATTTCAAGGATCTCGGTTCCAAGCTGGTTATGGTGAACAAGGGCATGGCCGAATACCACGGTTACGCATCCAGTTCAGAAATGGTCGGCAAACACGATCGCGATCTGTTTTCTAATACCCACTGGGAGAAGGCGGCGGCCGATGAGGGACGGATCATTGAAACAGGCATCCCGATGACGGGACAACTCGAACGCGAGACATGGCGCGAGAGCGCGGAGACCTATGTTGTAACTTCCAAGTTCCCGTGGCGCGACAAGTCGGGCAACATCAAGGGCACGTTCGGTGTCTCCAGCGATGTCACCTCCCTTGTCTTAGCTCAAAACCAGGCCACTGACCTCGCCAACGAACTTCAGCAGAAAAACGCATCCTATGAGGAGGAACTGAAGCTCGCCCGAGAGATCCAGCAGGCGCTTTCGACAACCAGCTTTCCCAACGCGATCTCGCAAAACGGCAACCGGCTCTTGTTCGGCTCCCGCTATCTCCCGATATCCGGCCTCGCCGGGGATTTCTACGAGGTACTTTCCCTCGGGAAGAACCGCTACGGTGTCTTTATCTGCGATGTCATGGGGCACGGAATCCGAGCCGCGCTGATCGTTTCCATGCTCCGCGGACTGATTGTCACTCAGAATGCGAAAGGGCGGAGCTCGGCGGAATTTCTCAAATCCATGAACCTGGGTCTCACTTCCATACTCCAGCGCGCAAACATAACGATGTTCGCAACCGCCTTCTACGGTATCATCGACCTGGAATCCCTCACCTTGGATTACTCTTGCGCAGGCCACCCGGGGCCGGTCGCCGCCGGCGAGGGCGCGAGTCTACAGCTATGCTCCGGAAAAAAACAAAAAGGCCCCGCACTCGGCCTGATTGCCAATGCCTCCTATGAAAGCACTGGCATTAGCTTGGTTGGAATCCGCCGCCTGCTTCTATTCACAGACGGCGTGCTCGAAGCTGAAAACGAGGCCGGAGAACAGTTCCTCGATACGCGGCTGCTTGGCATCGCAGGAAGTAACGCCGGAAAGCCCCTCGACGGATGGCTCAATGAGATCCTCGATACCGTCCTTGATTTCTCGAAAGGCCATCACTTCGATGACGATGTCTGCCTTCTAGGCGTCGAGATCTTGCCAAAAGGCGACTGAGATATCATCAATACCTACTCGTCACCATCGATCAGGTTCTCAAAATTGTCCGAATCGCCCTCTTTTTTGGCTGGTTCTGCGGCCGGTGTTTCGGCCGCCTTGGTATAGAGATCCTTGAAATTATCAACGGGCAACGCAGTGGTTCCTCCGACTTCCAAATCAATCCATCGGTAGCCCTCACGAACCCTGCCGAACATCAGATTCAGTCGCTTGTTCGATGCCGCGGCTATTGTCGTTTCCGGGAGCCCGACACGCAGCTTTCCGGTAATCACGCCCCCTTCACCATTCGATATCGAACCCTGAATCGCCATCCTGCCCCGATTCACTATATTTATTCCGGACATTTCCACCTCGCCGGATCGCCTCCTCACAACCAAGGTCACGGTATCCTCGAAATTGGGGAATTCATACCAGCGATCATCCAGAGTCGCGGAAAGCTGCGAAAGGAACTTGAATCCACCGAGATCGATCCGTGAATCCAGTGAATTCGTCAATGTCAGCTCAAGCGTCGAGGATTCCGGCGAGTCCGGACTGAACGTCAGGAAGTTTGAATCGGGGATTTCCTTGCTGTCGACACTGCCAAGGAAAAACCTACCAAGATCCGCACCGACCAGGTAGGGCAAACGCAGTTCCTGAACCTTCGCTTCCAGCGTATGTGACGTCCCGCTCTCAAGCGGCCGGATCGTTCCTGAAAAATCGACAAACCCCTTGTCGACAGCCCTTTGGCTTGGGCTCTTTGGAACCACGAAACGCATGCTCTGGATCTGGAAGCTCGCGTTCCTGACCTTGATGTAGGACCGGTCCAGCTGCATCGGTGGCCAGGCATCGAATTCAAGCAGGCCGCCTCGCAGCCTGATTTCGGCATGGCCGCTGGCAGAGCTGGAGAAAACCGAAACTTCAGAGCCCTTCAGAGTCCTGCGCGATCCCGCCTTCTCCCCGAACTGGATGTCGAGGAATGGTATGGAATACCTGGAAAAACTGACCGGAGCGTCTCCTTCGGACTTCGGAGAGACTCTGCTCGCAGCGCCTTCACTCGGTGCCCTCAAAAGCAACTGCCCCTTGTCCCCCACAATTTCCTCTCCGCTGAACGCCTTCCCAATGAAGCTCGCGGGGGCGATCTTCGCCACGGCCGAGCTTACTTCGAGGCTGCCCAAGGCGTTACCTTCCGGCCACTCCATCACCACCTTATTCGCATTCGCCGTCGCGGGGTTCATCCGGAACTGGATGAGACTCACCTTCGCACCGCTGGCTACTTCGAACTTTGCGATGAGGGAGTCACGGAACGACGAGCTGTTGGCGTAAATGATGCTGATCCCCACAGCCAAGCCCAGCAGCACCACCAGGATCACAAATCCGGCGATCTGCGCCACATGAACCCTTTGGTTCCTCTTCGTCTCTTCATTGACTGCCTGGTTCGTGCGCCTCCTGCGCTTTTTAACCTTCATCGCCTGACTACCGTCGGAACGGGTAACCAATTCTGGTTGATCATCGGATGAGTCACGCCCCTTCAGGCGATCCATCATCTCGTCGATCGTATATTTTTCAGGCTCGCTGCTACTCGGCTCTGGCATAATAAATGGGGATATTGTGGCTCAGCGATCTCTGTAGGCGCGACCCGTCGGATCGAGCAACTCTACGTTCACTAGGAACATGATCACGGTGGACTGGTGGCTCTTCGCCTCGGATTGGAAAAGCCTTCCAACAAGCGGAATGTCACCGAGGATCGGCGTCTTGTCGTTCACATTTGTGATTTCATCCTTAATGAGTCCTGCGATCACGATCGTTGATCCGTCCGCAACAACGACATTGGTATTTGCCTTTCTGACACTGAAAATCGGCATCAGGATTTGGTTCTCGGTGAGCACCTGTGTGATCGGCCCGAGCAGGCCAGTTGACGTCTGATTGATCGGACTGCCATAGTTAACGAACCCGTCGAAATCCGTTATCACAGGATTCAGAGTGACATTTACATACCGGCGGTTCGCATCGGCGACAGGGAGAACCTCGAGACTTACACCCAAATCCCTTTTTTCAAATGCGGTAGGGGTTGCGGGAATGACGATCGCAGGTGCGATTGAAGCGGTGGCTGTGACACCGCCGTCGGGACCAATCGCGATAGATCCGCCGCCCGAGTTCGGCAACTCGGGCGGCTCGTATTCGGTGGGATAAATGAATTCATCCACAAGCTGGATCGATGCTGCCTGACCGCTGCGGGTTGTCACCGATGGCTGAGCCATCAGATCGACACCCTTTTTCTGATCCAGTCCTCGCATCAGCACCTGCACGGTAGCATTCCCAACGATTCCGTTGAGCCCGAAGACGCCCGGAGCGCGGTTGCTCTCCTGTGAACCGCGGCTGCTACCGGCCGAAATCACCGAATCGATGCTATCGCCAGGGATGGCTCCATCGCCGCTGCGGTTTCCCGACGTGATTGGATTCTGAGGATCGAATGAACCAGGAAGCCTGGCTATGTCAGTGATTTCGGTACCATTGCCGGTGGTGCCGCCGCTCAGATTCAGTTGGTCGGCTCCAGGGATCCAGCTGCTCCCACCGAAGCCGAACGAACTCAGCATCCAGTCGAAACCGAGTTCCTCAAGCCGGTCCTGCTGCACTTTCAGCATCGTCACCCGCACCGCCACCGAGACCGGCTCGGTTTGGGAAATCGATTCGATGATCTGTTCGATGACATCCTGGTTCCCGGGGGTGTTGACGACACGCATCGTGTTCGTCGCAGCATTGAAATTCGCGGAAGCACCCTCAGGAAAAGAAACACCCTGCTGAGCGAGAGCTTTCCTCGCACCCATCCGTGCCGCAAGCAAACCTCCCTCGCCGATATCCGTGTTGAAAATGTCTTCCGGTTCACTGGCGGCATTCGATCCGGCGGAGAGATTGCTCAGGAAATCCGGAGGAACCCTGTAGGTTCTTGAGATCAGCTCACTGGCAATATTCCCTGCAGGCACGATGGTGACCGCGAAGTCGTCCGTCTTGAAAGCAGTCCCTGTGATGTCCGTGAGATATCTCAGGATCGATTCCACCGGGACGTTGTTCACCTGAAGATCGAAGGTTTTAGCAAGGATTTCCTTGGCCGGGGAACTCGCCGGGTCAGCGAGGTTCACGGTGATATTCAAACCCTTCTGGGCAGGATCGAAGGAGAGTGTATCATTCTCCGCAGCACGCAGGCGCAAGAGATCCACAGCCTCCATGAGGCTTCCTTGAACAATGCGAAATTCAGGGATGACGATACGACTGATCTTGTTGGAAACGGATACGAATCCGGCCTCCCCGCTTCCCTCCAAGCCCACCTCAGGGAGAAGCGGCATCACCAGATCCCGCGACAAGGGCAACTCCCATCCCTCGTCAACCATCGCAAGGGCTTCCGCACGAGCCTTATCCTGTGCGGAGCCTGAGTAGGAGGATGTTTTTGCGATCACGAGCTCCATTCCGCGACGGGCAGCCTTATTATATGGATCGATCCGCAGCACATCCTCGTAGCGCTTACGCGCTTCATCAAACTTGCCCAGATCGAACGCACCCTGCGCCGTGTAGAGCAGCCTGCGCACCTCGTCGACATCGGCCGCATGCTCCTTGGTCAATGCCGGGTTCGTGCGAATCGGATCGTCGAGCTGTGCACGGAAGGCCTTCGCGGTGAAATCATCCGGCGCAACCGAATCCTCGAGCACCTTGTCCACAGCCGCTTTGGCTCCGGCCACATCTCCTTTTCGTGAAAGAGCACGACCGTATTCCACGCTAGCAAGGACATATCGTGTTGTCGCCGCCGACCTCAACTCGGCGCTTGCCGCTGCATCCGGGAACGCGTTGCGCGCCCCCGCATAAGCTTCGGAAGCCTCCCTGTAGTTACCCGAATTATAAGCTTCATCGCCTTTCAGCAGGAGCATCTGCCCCTCCTGAACCAGTGCCATGCGGCGCTCCAATTCCTTGTCCGCAAGTGCGGAGTTACCGCCGGAAACTTGCGCCAAAAGGCCGCCCGCCAGAAAAAACGGCACAGTCACAGCGAGACAGCGGTTAGGAAGTTCGGTCAGAAAAGGAATGCGCATGCGGAGGTTTTGAAAACGTATAGTCGGCGAGCGCCCAAAGAGTAAGCGTAAAATCCGGGAAAATTCATCTTCCGGACCGCCGTCCGCCAACCATCCGATCACCAGTCGAAATCCATCTGCACTTCGCGCCGACGGCATCCCGGACTGCGCAATTCCCTTATTCTTTTCCTAAGGATCCGTTTCCAACCAGTCATTTTCAGTTTCCAGCGGAGTCTACCGTATTCGCACAAGCTCATGACACATACTGTTCAAAATAACAGTATACGGTCAAGAGGATAATTCACTGGTCGCCGCAGCCACATCCAGCCCGATCTGAGCACGCAACTCGTCGACCGAATCGAACTTCCTCTCTTCCCGGAGAAACTTGTCAAAACGAACCTTCAGCGTTTTTCCATAGAGATCCCCTGAATAATCGAAAATATGCACTTCAAGAAGACGCTCCCCTTCCCCGACAGTGGGTCTTGTCCCAAGATTCGCCACCCCCTTGAGGTGACCGTCAACTTCCACTGCCCAAACCCCGTCCCTCGGCACCTGCTGGTCTCCTGTCCTTAGATTCGCAGTCGGAAACCCCAGCTCTCTGCCCAGTTTCCTGCCCTCGATGACGACCCCGGAAATCTCATAGGCACGCCCCAACATCTGCAGGACTGCATCGAAATTTCCGTCGCGAATTGCCTGCCGGACACGTGTGCTGCTGATCCGCTCCCCGTCCCACATCACCGGCGCCACCGACTCCAGCCGGAAGCCCAGTTCCATACTCATTTTGCGGAGCATTCCCACATCCCCAAGCCTTTGGCTACCGAAACGCCAGTCCTCCCCCACGGCGATCGTCGCGACATTTCCCGCACAGATTTTCCGCACAAAATCCGCCGCATCCATCTCCGCAAACGCCTCATCGAAATGGATCACCAACAACCCCGCTATCCCGTGCGACTTCAGCAACTCCGCCTTGTCATCCAGCGTCGCAAGCAGCGAACTCGGCGCCTTTCCCGGTGCGATGACCCGGATCGGATGCGGGGAGAATGTCACCACAAAGGATTTCCCGCCCCGCTCCCTCGCCGCATCAACTGCCCGCGCGATGACCGCCTGGTGTCCGATGTGCACTCCGTCAAATACACCAAGCGCCAGATGCAGCGAGCCTTCCTGACCCGCCAAATCCTCCAGCTTGTCGATCCGGATCGGCATGGCGCTTCAGGCTCCCCTCATCAGCGAAATCTCGGCCAGCGATATAAGCGCCTTCATCAGCACCTCGGGATCGGGTTCCTTGAGCTGCGCGACCGTGACCGATCGATCCAAAGTGAATTTCCCGGAATTTGTCCGCCGAAGTCCACTCAAGTGCGCACCGCAGCCGAGCTTTTCACCGATGTCGTTCGCGTATGTTCTCACATAGAAGCCTTTCGTGCAATTCACCCGGAAATCTACCTCCGGGAGTTCCACGCGTTTCACCTCAAATTCGTCCACCCGCACAGGGCGCAGCTTGCGTTCCACCACTTGGCCTTTCCGCGCCATCTTATACAACGGCACCCCACCCATCTTGATCGCGGAAACCATCGGTGGTAGCTGCTCGAACTCACCGGTGAAGGCTTCGAACGCCGCCTTGATATCCGACTCAGAATAATCGCCGACTTCGCGCGTTTCCAGCACCTCGCCCTGCTTGTCCTGCGTGCTGGTGCGCTCCCCAAGCGTCAAGGTACCTTCGTAGACCTTGTCCTCGCTCATCAGCAAATCCTGGATCTTCGTCGCTCTGCCGATCACCAGCATCAGCAGCCCGGTCGCCATCGGATCCAGCGTCCCGCAGTGACCGATCTTCTTGGTGTTAAGAGCGCGCCTCGCTATGGCAACCACGTCATGCGAGGTCATGTCAGGAGCCTTGTCCACAAGCAGCACGCCGCTCGGCCCCGTATATTCTTCCTGTTTTTTTCTCATCGTTTCTAAAATTTATTTCTCCGTGTTCAAAGCCTCCGCCAGGGCAGCGAGCACCTTCGCCCTCGCATCCTCGAGCGGCCCGACCATCCGTATGCCAGCCGCAAGGGTATGGCCTCCACCACCAAATCTGCTGGCCACATCGCACACGTTCACGCCCTTGTCCTTGGAGCGCATGGAAACCCGGATCTTGCCACCTTCGAGCTCCTCGAAAAACGCAGCCACCAGCACCCCTTTTACGCCACGGATTAGGTCGATCAAACCCTCGCTGTCGTCAGGCTGGAGATCCAACTCGATACGGGTGGCCTCCCGCAGCTCCCAGTGCGCCAGTTTCCCATCGTCGGAAATCTCCAGCGTATTGAGCAAGGCGCGCATCAACTCCAGCTTGCGGAACGGGTTGTTGTCGTAGGTGTCGGCGTTGATTTTCCCGACGTCCAGTCCGCAACAGATCAGATCGGCGGCCATCTCGTAGGTCTTTGCCGTGGTCGAGCCATATTGGAACGATCCCGTATCCGTCGACACCGCGACATAGATCGCATCCCTCGTTTCGTCCGGCATCGGGAAGTCCAGCGCCTTGATCAGGCCATAGATAATCTGCCCGGTCGCGGGGCTGGTTGCATCGATCACGTTCAGATCCCCGTATGCGGGATTGGAAACGTGATGGTCGATGTTGACCCAAACCTTCGCCTTCGATGCGGCGTGCAACGCACCCTCGCCAAGCCTCGGCTTCGTCGCCGTATCCAGTGCGATGGCGACCTCCACATCCAGCGGCGCCGAGGGCGGCGTAGTGACTTTCCCAGATCCTTTAAAGAACTCCAGGCTCTCCGGCACCCCGTCCTCATTGACGAGAAAAACCGTTTTCCCCAGCGCCATCAGGGAAAACCCCAGCGCAATCTGGGATCCGATCGCATCCCCATCCGGGCGGACATGGCTCATGATCACGAAACTCTGGTGATTCGCAATCACCTCGCCCACCTCGGCGAAGCTCGCTCCTGTCGTTTTCTCTTCGGAATCGTTCATTGGCATCGTCCCGGCATCCGGGGCGCGGATTCTCCCCGGCTACCTCTGCGACGCAAGGACAAAGCGACCCGACTCCCGCTCCGCCGTAACAGCGGCTAGTCCATAAAGAGGCTTGCTCAAATCCCGCTGGCGGTTCATCTAGCGTTCGTGCGCGATCTTCTGGCAAACCCCGCCTGGCAAGAGGAGGATCTCGGCGTTCCACTGCCGGATTCCACACATGCCTGCTCCGTCTGTCTCCCGACCTGGGATGCAGTGGTCGGGTATGAGGAGGGGCGTGAAAAGGTTATCCGCAGGCTGCGGACCGGCTATCCGCGTTTTTTTAAGCACCCCACCGTCGAACGGCTCATAGAAAACGCACGCGCCGAACTCGCTTCGGACGGCGAGAACGTTCTCATCCTGCCGACCCGGCTCTCCGCACAACGCGCCCACCGCTGGCTGGAGAGACTTGCGGAAACAGCCATCCGCAGCACTTCCTACAACGGCTTCCAGGCACTGATTTTTCCATCGAAAGCCAAAACCCTCGCCGACCAATATTGGCGCTTTTCCGGCGAAGGCGTCTCCTCCCGGCAGGCACAGGACTATCTTGATGGAAGCCTCCGCGAAGGTTCGAAATCCCACCTACTCTCCCGCGCAATCGCAAAGCTCAACGGCGGCGAGGAAGAAAAAACCTTCATCTTTTCCAGCGGTATCTCCGCCGCCCTCGCCGCCCTCCGCGCCCTCCCCGGCCTGCGCGAGGGCAAGAAAACCCTCCAGCTTGAGTTCCCATATGTCGATTCCCTGAAAATCCAGGAACGCTTTGGCAGTGGTGTCGTATACCTCAACGAGGCCGAGGGTGAATCCTTCGACGAAGCCCTCCAGCGCATCCGTGCCGGGGAATTCGCCGGCGTCTTCGCCGAGATCCCCTCCAACCCCCTGCTCCGCACAATCGATCTGAAACGAGTCTCCGAAGCCTGCCGCTTCTCACAAACCCCACTTGTCCTCGACGATTCCGCTACCGGTCCGCTCAACGTAGACGTCCTCCCGTTCGCAGATATCCTCACCTCTTCCCTCACGAAATGGGTCTCCGGGGCCGGCGATGTCATGGCCGGTGCCGCATCTATTTCCGCCGATTCACCTCTCGCCGAGGCTCTCACGGAATCCATCTCGGCCGATGCCGCCGAATGCGCGCCACTCTACATCGCCGATGCCGAAGTCCTCCTTTCCAACCTCAAGGGCTACGCGAAACGCAATACCACGACCAACTCCAACGCCCTTGCGCTCGTCGATTTTCTCAAAAACCACCCTGCTGTCAAAAACGTCTGGCACCCCTCGGTCACTCACACAGAACAATACGAATCTGTGATGCGGAAAAACGGCGGCCATGGCGGCCTGATCTCCATCGCCCTCACCAATCCGAAGAAAGCACCCAAGGTCTACGATTCCCTAAAGCTTTCCAAAGGCCCGTCCTTCGGCACCCCATTCACACTGGTCTGCCCCTACACCCTGCTCGCCCACTATCAGGAACTGGCCTGGACCGAGGACTGCGGCGTCCCGAAAAACCTCATCCGCATCTCCGTCGGACTGGAGCCGGCAGAGACGATCATTGCGGCGTTCCAGCAAGCCCTGACCTGAGCCGCCCCACAAGGCAGGTTGTAGGAACTGGTCGAACAAGGAACGCACGACTCCAGTCGCGCAGTCACTTCTTTGGAGCGGCAGCTTGCGCGACTGGAGTCGTGCGTTCCCGCGTTCGGCTTCGAAGGTGACGATTTCTCTTTGCTTCATTACGATCCTGAAGCCGCCCGTCCCGCCCGCGTGCCGGTCGCGAACGCCGCCTGAAGCAGATAACCACCGGTCGGTGCGTCCCAGTCCACCATTTCTCCGCAGACAAACACGCCGGGGAGCTTCCTGAGCATTAGATCCTCATCGAGCTCCTCCCACAAGACGCCACCCGCGGAGGAGATCGCCTCTTCGATGGGGCGCGGCTGATTCAAGGGAATCCCACAGGATTTCGCCAAGCCCGCCAATTCAGCAGGAGTGGCGGCTTTCCTATCGGCAAGGATCGCGGCTGCGGCCGCGCTGAGCTTCCAACGGCGGATTGCCGCCTTGATCATGTCCCCGGACACCTCACCAAGCTTGTCCACAAGTTGTTCACAGGAAAATGTGGGCTTGAAATCGATGTGGATAACCGGCGCTTCCATCTCCCTAAGTTCCCTGCCAAGCGCGTAGATCGAACCACCTTCCAATCCGTAGCGCGTGACAAGAAGCTCACCAGAAACGGTCGTTTTCCCGGCCTTCACCACGATATTCTTGATCGGCATCCCTTCCGCCGCAGCGAGGACTTCTGCCCCCCAATTACACTCCCAGCCACAGTTCGATGCAACCAGCGGCTTGCAGGTTATTCCCATCCTCTGAAATTTCTCGACCCACCCACCGTCGGAACCAGTCTTCGGCCATGAGCCGCCACCGAGTGCGAAAATGACTGCTTTCGCGCGGAATTCCGCGCCGTTTTCAAAACGCAGAATCTTCCCGGGAAGAAGCTCCGCCCAAAGATGGCGAGGACAGATATTCACACCCAGTTCGCGCAATCGCGCCAGCCACGCCCGTAGCACTGGCGCACCTTTTAGCGCCTTCGGATAAACCCGACCACTGGATGCCTGGAAGGTTTCCAATCCGAGCTCATGACACCAATCACGCAGTGCGCTGTTGTCGAAATCCCTTATCAAATATGACCAAGACCGGCCTCCATGATAGTTTGAAACGAACGTTTCCAACGATCCGTCATGAGTGAGGTTGAGCCCCCCTTTCCCGGCAACGAGAAATTTTCTACCGACCGAGGGCTTGCCATCGAAAATCGTCACCGATCGCCCCATCCCTGCGGCGACTTCCGCCGCCCTGAGACCCGCCGGTCCTCCACCAATAACGGCAATGTCGATCTCTTCCATTCAGACAAGTTTCAGTCGGGCGAGATCCTGGGCGTCGATCAGGCCGACCGGTTTGCCCTCGGCGTTGACCACCACGATGTCATCGATGCACTTCTCGCCGACCTTCTTCACCGCCTCCACCGCGAGCGAATTCTCAGTCAGCGAAATCGGGTTCCGAGTCATCAGATCGGCTACCGGCAGCGTACCGAGACCAGCATCCTTCTCATAGCCGCGCGCGAAATCCCCATGGGTGAAAATACCGGTGAGCATCCCGCCCTCATCGAGAATCAGGCAGGCACCCGCTCGACTTCGATTCATCTCGGCGACGGCATCGACAACCCGTGCGGATACGTGGACGGTCGGCATCTTCTCCTCGCGGCGCATCACGTCGCCGACTTTCAGCAGCAGCGCCCGCCCCAGCGAACCACCGGGATGGTAGCGGGCGAAGTCGTTCTCTGAAAATCCGCGCGACTCCAGAAGCACCATCGCAAGCGCATCGCCCATCACCATCATCGCCGTCGAAGATGAGGTCGGGGCGAGATTCATCGGGCACGCCTCCCGAGCCACCGAGGTATCGAGTGACACATCAGCGGAGCGTGAAAGCGATGAATCCGCCTTCCCGCAGAGAGCGATCACTTTCACATCGAAGCTACGGAGAAACGGCAGCAATCCCAGCAACTCGTCCGTCTCGCCGGAATAGGAGAGCGCGAGGATAATGTCGCCATCCGAAAGCAGACCGAGATCGCCGTGCAGGGCGTTCTGCGAATTGAGCACCACGGAGGTCGCTCCGGTGGAGTTCAGTGTCGCGGCGATCTTGTGGCCGACGTTCCCGGATTTCCCCACCCCGACGATGACCACCTTGCCCCTCGCCTCTAGGGACGCCTGAATCAGGCGCACGGCTTCGCCGAAACCCGAGCCAATACGTGAAGCCATTTCACGCAAGCTCTCCGCCTCCATCCCGATGACTGCCCGCGCTTTCGCTTCGAAATCCATGGCCGCCAGTTCAACCCGCGCCGGGATTCATTTCAACTCGTAATAGCGCGCCCCGAACGGCGGCAGATCGCCGATGGAAAGCCCCGCAACCGGCAACACCGCTGTTTCAGCCTTCAGCACTGCGTCATCTCCCAGCCTACACATAAAGGACAACGACTTCGCGGAATCTTTCCCAATGAATTGCAGGGCATCATCCGGAATGATCACCTTCACATCTGTCAGCCCCTCCTTCGCGTGGAAATTCGCCACGCAGAGAAACGCCTGCCCAGATTTCCCGTCATACCGCAGAAACGCATACAGCCAGTGCCCGGAAACCGTCTCGTCGCCGATCCGCCCGAAGGCAAGGTTCTCCTTGTTCGCGTGGTTCAGCCCGTAGAATTCACCTTTCTCAAACGCCGGCTCCTTGAGCACCGCGATCAGCTCTCCATAGAATTCCCGCAGCGACTGCTGCTCTGGAGAAAGTCCCGCCCCATCGTATTTCCCGCCGTTCACCCATTTCTTAAACTCCGGCATGGATGTGTAATCGAAGATCGAAGTCCGCCCGTCATCTCCGCTGAATCCCTCTTCGCCCATCGCCGGTTCGCCAACCTCCTGCCCGGAGTAGAGCATGATCGCCGCCTGGCTCATACCGAACATCACCGCCGCCGCCGGCTTTCCGGCACCCATCCCCGCCCCACCCCAATGCCGCGGGTTCGCGATGCGCACCTCGTCGTGATTCTCAAGGTAACGGATACAGCGATGGAAATGCTCTCCGCCAAACGTCTCGCCATCGATGTCGTTCGCCCATTTTCCCTGCTCGTGGATGCCTTGCAAGATCTTGTAACTCGGGTGCTCGTAGGCAGCGTCGAAACCGGCTTTCAGAAGCTCGTCCAACACATCCGCATCGGTCAGCTTCGCCGGATCTCCGTCATATGCCTCCGCCATAAAAAAAACATCCGCATCCCGGCTCCGCGCCCGTTTCACCACCCAACTCCAGAACTCCATCGGCACCATGTGCGCCATGTCCACCCGGAAGCCATCCACGCCCATCCCCTGCCAATAACCGATAATCTCATCCATTGTCTGCCAAGTGCGTGGCACATTTCGCATCGGTTCATCCGAGCCGGGTAGATACTGGGTCGTCCGGCCTTTCGTGAAATCGTGGCCGTAATTCAACTTCACCGTCTCATACCAATCCTGGATTGAGGGCGACCAGGTGATCGCGTTGTTTCCCGTCACCCTGCCGAAATCCGTTTCCGGCTCGAACAGTCCCGTGCATCCGGGCATGTCAGAGGTCGGTAGTTTGAGCGGCGCCTCACCTCCCCGATCGTTCTCACCAAGATAGTAGAAATGGTTGTCGCGGTCGAAGAATGCATCCCGCTTGTCGCCCTCGCCGAAGGAAAATTCCGGGCGCACATCCGAGTTGTAACTCCGCGCCACATGGTTCGGCACGAAATCGATGATCACCCGGAAGCCGTGCTGCCGACAGCGCGCCAGCAGCCCCCGGAACTCCGCAATCCGGTTCTCCGGGTCCACCGCGTAATCCGGGCACACATCGAAGTAATCCCGCACCGCATACGGGCTACCAGCCTTGCCTTTAAGAATGTCCGGCGGATCCGCAGGCCTGCCTGGATAATCCGTCCCGCTCGCCTGCTCGATCACCCCGGTCAGCCAGATGTGGTTGAAACCCATCTCCCGAATCGAATCCAACGCCGCCCCATTGATCTCGCAAAATTTGCCACAACCGTTCTCCGCCAGCGTCCCGCCCGGCTTGCGCGCCGTCTCGGTATTCCCGAAGGTACGCACCAGCAGTTGGTAAATCACCGGCCTTTGCGCCGACTTCGGATCATTCATCACGCCCATACTCGCCGCCATCCACACTGCTTGCCAATACACATTTTCGAAGGACTGCTTGGAAGAGGAGTGGGTCAGCGGGGGGAAAGATTAAATTCTCCTCAGCCCCTACCTCTCTCACCCCCCTCCTCTTCCACTCCGCTCTTCCCTCATCACCGCCAGCGCATCGTAGAGCGCGAAAATCATCAGCACGCAAGCTAGCACCGCACAGACTCCCCACCAAACGAGAAACCTCCACGCCTGGTCACCCAGCCATCCGTCGATCACCCACAGCCCCACCGCCATCCAGCCAATCGTAACCATCAGCCACCTACCCAGCCACTTGCGGCGCATCCCCCTGTCATACAGGATCGCTTTCGCAATCCCCTTGCTGCTTTCCCAATCGCTGCCCGTCCCTCTCATTGCCTCATTCTCCAGAATCCCGGCTCCACTCCAAGGTGGAATTCCCAGAGAAATGAATCCAGCCATTTGAATTTCACACTCCGTTCACCCACTCTCTCACAATCACACTCCACAACTGGCTCCTCTGAAAACACCCAGGGTGTGATTTTTATCGGTGTTTCTCACACGCTAGGGCTGATCCGGCTCGGTCAGCCCACTTTAAAAATCTAGCAGTCCGCCTCACCCACACGGCAGTGAGATCCCGGAGGAAATACAGTGTCCCTGCCGTGATTCACTCCCCCGCCTTCTTGCCAGTGAGCACGCTGAATGCCGCCTCGGCCATTTTCCCCGCTCCGGCTGCATTCGGGTGGACTCGATCCGGGAGAAGCTCCGGAGTCGCCTCCAGCGCCGCGTGCATGTCGATCACTCCGAGACCCATGCCCTTGGCGAGCTTGTCAATCTGCGGGATCTGCTCCTGGACACCCGCCTCGGTGATCCCGAAATTCCCTTTACCGGGAACCGGGCAGGGACGGCACACATAGACGCGTGGCTTGCTTTCAAGCGCTTGGAAGGAGGCAACGAGTTTCGTGTAATCGGCGGAAAAGGTATCCTTGAACTTCCAGTTCTGCGACTTCGTATCGTTCGTTCCGAGCATGATGATCACCACATCCGGCAGCATCGCGAGGGCTTTTTGGTAAGCCTTCTCCGACATATAGGGATGATCTCCCTTGTCCATCAGAGTCCGCCCGCTGACTCCGAAGTTTCCCACCTTCCATTTTTCGCCTAACAAAGCCTGAAGCTGTTTCGGGTAGGGGTTTCCCTGCGCCCCGGCCCCTTGGGTAATGCTGTCGCCCACGCAGGCAACCTTCACCGGTTCCGCGAATTTCCCGGGATCGATGGGCTCCATCGGATCCGCCCCGAGCAGGGACATGCTGGAAACGGCAAGTAGCGAGAGAAGACGGGTTCTGATGTTCATGGTGTTGGCGAAATCAAACACTCGCTGAGCCGGTGTGTAAACAACGCATTTCAGACAGGCTCGCGCAAAGGTCGGGGTAGGGCTGATCTTGGACGTGAAAATAACAGAAACCATTCGCATCGATATTCCAGTGCATATTACTATTCTCCTGATGAAGCCCTCTTCCTTTGCGCCTTTGCGGCTTTGCGCGAAACTCTCTATTCCTATTCTGGCCGTTTTCCTCGTGGCATGCTGCCAGCCCGCTAACCCTCCTCAACTCGCACCATTCGTTTCCGACGGATGCAGCTGCTTCCCCGAAGGCACGCCGGATGTGCCGGATCTCTGGGAACGGCATTGTCTCGACCATGACCGTACCTATTGGCAGGGAGGCACCCGCCACGAACGGAAACAGGCCGACCTAAAACTCCGTGAAGGCATCCGCAGTGAAGGTAAACCGCTGACAGCGAATCTCGTCTACGCAGGAGTCCGGATCGGAGGCACCCCGTGGTTGCCAACCCCATGGCGCTGGGGCTTCGGCTGGAAGAAATTCCCCCGCCGCTACCGCGAACTCAGCGGCGAGGAGAGGCGCATCATTTGCGAATCCGGGAATGGGGACTAGCTCCCGCTAAGCCGCTAAGGAAGAGGGTTTCATGAGAAAGGCAGAGATAATAGGACTACCCGCCAACGAGCTGCCGTCGGACGAGGTCCAGGGCGGATTGGGCGACGGACTGTTTGAAATCCTTGCGGTTGCGCGGGTGGTAAACTTTCAGGGCGATGGTTTGGCCTCCCCTTGCGGCGAGGCCGAGCCATGCGGTGCCGACAGGTTTTTCCTCAGTCCCGCCGCTTGGGCCGGCGATGCCGGTAACGGAGACGGCGAGATCCGCTTCGCTTTCTGCAAGCGCACCTTCCGCCATGGCGCGGGCGGTTTCCTCGGATACCGCACCGTGGATATCTATCGTTTCCGCAGGCACGTGGAGCTGACCAATTTTGGCTTCGTTCGCGTAGGTGACCCAGCCGTGGGTGAACGCCTCGGAGGAACCGGGGACGTTGGTCAGCCGGTTGGCGATAAGGCCGCCGGTGCAACTCTCGGCGGTGGCAAGCGTCATACCCTTTTCCCGGAGCAGACGAATGACAGTGGCCTCGATGGTCGAGCCGTCATCGCTGATGAGGTATTTGGAAAATTTTCCGAGAACCAAAATCCGCGCGGAGACAACGATTTCAGCTTTCCCGATGAGGCGGAGATCGACCTCCCCCATATGCGCGCAGTAGCCATATTCCAGGCCTTCGGTAGCGGCGAGTTCATCATCGATACCCTGGTGAAAATCGCTTTCTCCTATGCCGGTGAATTTCAGCTCGCTGACGGAAGCCACTTCAGCAACACCGGACAGGGCTCGGAGCCGCGGTGCGACTTCCTCATGAAACATCGGGTAAAGCTCGCGCGGCGGACCGGGGAGCAGGAAGATCGCGCAATTCGAAAGACCGTTGATGCGTGGCGGGAGGTAAAGGCCGGGCGCGGTGCCATTCGGATTGGGCAATACATCAGCCCCGGTGGGAACGAGCGCCTGCTGTAGGTTCGCGGGCACCATCGGCTTGTCTCGTAGCGCGAAAAACGACTCCAGCGTCCGCAACGCTTGCTCGTCCTGATGGAGCTCCAGGCCAAGGGACGTTGCAACAATCTCGCGGGTCAGATCATCGCTCGTGGGTCCGAGGCCGCCGGTGATGAGCAGGGCATCGGCGCGGACGACCATTTCCTCGAACGCCTCGCGAATCGCATCGCCGTCGGGAACCGTCGCCTGGCGGGCGATGCGCAGCCCCATGGTGAAGAGCTGGCGGCCGAACCATCCGCCGTGAGTGTTCAGTGTATTACCGAGGAGAAGTTCGGTGCCGGTGTTGAGGACTTCGATGCGCACGATTATGAAATTCTAAATTTTAAACCCGAAGGAAGATGAACTCTCCTTTACGTAAACCTGAGCCGCCGTCTTTTTCGAATTTAAGATTTAGAGTTTAGAGTTCACTCCCACAGGTAGGATTTCTTCGAGGCGATCGTTTCCCCGCCGACGAGGAGATCCATTTTCCAGGCAAGCACTCGGCCGTTCTCGAAATAGTCGTCGCCGATGATCGCAAATTCCTGTTTCCCCTCCGAAGTACCGACGGGGATACTGCTGCGCATTTTCTTGATGCGGCTGCCGCCCTGCTGGTAGCTGAACACGATCTCCTTCTCTACGCCGGCATCAGCGCTCCAAAGCGCGGTGTAATACTGGCCGAGTTTGCTTTTCCGCTCCTCAAGGCTGACCGCTCCGTAGAGACGACGCATCTTCTCGTTGCGAACCATGGGATCACCCTCCTTGAGAGTGTCCTGATCCCGCAGTGTAAACTGTTTCACGACCAACGATTCAGTCAGCCCAGAACAGGCGGTAAGTAGGCAGGCGGCGAGGAGGGCTGCAATTTTCATAAGGATGTTTCAGTTGGATTCGAGACGCGCCGTGAGGCGCTTGAGGACTTCCTCGTAGGCTTCCATGACATTGCCGAGATCCCTGCGAAAACGATCCTTGTCCATTTTTTCGCCGGTCTTGAGATCCCACAGGCGGCAGCCGTCCGGGCTAATCTCATCGGCGAGGACGATCTGCGAGGGATCCGAAACGAGCCTGCCGAACTCCAACTTAAAATCGACCAGCTTCAGTCCGACCTCGGCAAAGAAACTGGAGAGAATCGTGTTCACTTTAAGCGCCGATTCGCGGAGGAAGGCGAGATCTTCAGGAGTGGCGAGACTCATTTCGCGGATGTAGTCGTCGTTGATGAGCGGATCGCCGAGCTCGTCGCTCTTGTAGGAAAATTCGATGATCGGCGCGGAGAAGGTTCTCCCTTCCTCCATTCCCGTGCGTTTCAAGAAACTACCCGCTGCGACATTCCGGATGATGACCTCCACCATCAGGATATCCACCCTTTTCACTTCCACATTGGTCTCGTCGATCTGGCGGACGAAGTGGGTCGGGATGCCCGATCTTTCGAGATATTTGTAGATCAGGGTGCTGATGGCGTTGTTGAGTCGACCCTTGCTCTCGAAACTGGCCTTCTTCTCCCCGTTGAAAGCGGTGGCGTCATTCTTAAACTCCATCCTCAAGGTTGTGGCGTCATCAGTTCCCCAAAGGCGCTTCGCTTTTCCCTCATAAATCGGCTGCATGAACTGTGGTAAGTTTTCCCCCCTTGCCGGTCAAGCCTGCTCACCTCCGAGCCAGCCATTCCTTCTTTCCGTATTTCGACTCAACAAGAGCGGCCACCCTATCCTCGTCGACGACATGATCCGCCTCCCACCAGCTTCTCGCGAGGCGCTCCGCAAAAAGCTCCCCCCGCAGGCGCGAATCACCCCCCGTCGCAACGGAACCCTGGTGCAGCAGGCCGAGATTGCCGCGTCGCTGGGCCGCGCCGGCGAGCTTCGCGCCCTTTCCGTCCATCAGATCGTGCTCGACCGGGTTCTCAAAGCACATGCCCCCGGATTTCGCGATTCCTGCGGAAAGACCCGGCGCACCGCCCTCCTCCCTGAGGACTTCGAGCAGAATGCAGTGGATCGCACGGTAGCTTTCCCCGCCCTTCATCCGCGCCACTTCGCGATCCCTCGGAACGATCAGGCTGTATGTCCAGTCATCGCGATGGTCAACGATGCCTCCACCTGTCCACCTGCGCACCAAATCGACACCCGGCAGCCCCTCCATCGCCTCGGAGAGTTTTCCGAAATATCCGAGGCTGCCCCAGGCACCATCCCACCGGTAGATGCGCAGCACCGGCTGTTTCCCCTGCTCCAGCAGCCATTCATCCACCGCCATCGCCTCTGGCCCGCTGCGCGCCAGCGGATCAAACCACAGCTCCATTCCCCCGAAGATCACGTTGAAAACTACGATCAGGTGCCACCAGGGAAAAGCCAAAAACCGCCCGAACGCCCCCACACCAATCCAGATACAAAAAAAAAATGCGATTCATCCAAAAAAGAGATTGCACGATCCGCAACCTCTCCATAGCTTCCCGCCCACCCGAACGGGATGGAGCGGTAGCTCAGTTGGTTAGAGCGCCAGCCTGTCACGTTGGAGGTCGCGGGTTCAAGTCCCGTCCGCTCCGCCATCCCTGTTCGAGTTGACCCCGCCAAACGGCCCTCAAAAGCCACTCGGCGGGGTTTTTCTTTTTTGTGAAGCTTCTTCATTTAGAATTTCGAATTTAAAGTCTAGAATTTCAAGACCATGCCCACCGTAGCCATCGTAGGTCGCCCGAATGTCGGGAAGTCGGCCCTTTTCAACCGCCTCGCCGGGAGGAAAATCGCCATCGTGCACGACCAGCCCGGAGTAACCCGGGATCGGATCGCTGCTCCCTGTACAATCACAGGCCATCCCTGCACACTCATCGACACTGGCGGCATCGGCGCAACGCTCGATGACGGCTTCGCCGAGCAGGTCGCCATGGAGGCGGATATCGCGATGGAGACCGCTGACCTTATCCTTTTCCTCGTCGATGCGCAGGAGGGGCTGACATCCATCGACCAAGCATTGGCGCAGAAACTCCGCAAGGCCAAGCCTCCGGTTCTGCTCGTCCTCAACAAGGTCGACCACGACAAGCACGAGTCGTCCTTTTCCGATTTCACCAGCCTCGGCCTCGACGACTCCGTGTTCGTCTCCGCCGAGCACGGACGCAACTTCAGCGAGCTCATCGACCGAATGGATGAAGTGCTCGAGCCCCTTGCCACCGAGGATGCGGAAATCATGGAGGTCGTCGAAAAGGTCGGCATCAAGCTCGCCATCATCGGCCGCCCGAACGCCGGAAAATCCTCCCTGATTAACGCAATACTCAAGGACGAACGCACCATTGTCTCCGCCATCGCCGGCACAACCCGCGATGCAGTCGACCTCCCCTACACCTTCAACGGTGAGGCCTTCACTCTCATCGACACCGCCGGCCTGCGCCCCCGCGGCAAGCGCGACAACTCGGTCGAGGTCTTCTCCGCGATCCGTTCGGAAAAGGCCATTCGCCGCTCCGATCTCTGCGTCCTTGTCATCGATCTGGCGGCCGGCGTCACTGCCCAGGATCGCAAGATCGCCCAGCTCATCCTTGATGAGAAAAAGCCCTGCCTGGTCGTGCTCAACAAGTTCGACCTCTACCACCCAGGTGCAGACTACAAGGCTCGCGTTGCCGAGGCCGAGGATCACGTGAAACGCGAGCTGTTCTTCCTTTCATACGCACCCTTCGTCGCCTGTTCCGCGAAAACGGGAGACTCCACAGTCCACGTCCTAAAAAAGGCCATCGCGATCAAAGAAAGTGCGCAGGACATCCCCGGCACCGGCAAGCTCAACCGCATCATTCAGGCATCGATGGCGAAGAACCCGCCACCGACCGACAACAAGACGAGGCGACTCAAGCTTTTCTACACTACCACCGCTCTCAACGAGAAATACACGGTCATCCCCGTGCCGACCATTGTGCTCTTCGTCAACGACAAGCATCTTATGACGGATTCTTACCAGGCCTACCTGACCAACCAGTTCCGCGAAGCCCATCCGGCTCCCGGAATCCCGGTCATTTTCTCCTGCCGCTCCCGCCGCCGCCGCGAATGGGAGCCACCGAAAAAGCGCAACCAGGGGCACTGATCCATAGGCGCGCGGCTTTTCAAGCCGCTGTCCGAGGCGTCGCATCAGAAAAAATACAGCCACACCAAAGCGGCCTCAAGAGTCGGCTCACTAACTCATCCTCCGGAACGTTAGATTCACCCTTGGCTCGTCCACCTTCTTCGTCTTCGGCAGCTGATGCTGCCAAAACCGCTGCGTTTCTCCCTTCATATTCAACAAGCCACCGTTCTCGAGCATTACCGAGACCTTCTCTTCCGTCGCCTTGTTCCTGAAGGAAAATTTCCTCTCCGCGCCGAAACTCAGCGAAGCAATCGAACTCCCCACCTCGATGCTCTTCTCATCATCGCTGTGCCAACCCATCCCCTCGCTACCATCGTGGTAGAGGTTCAGCAGGCAGGAATTGTAGGTCGCTCCCGTTCGGATTTGCGCCGCACTTTTTAGCCGCAGCAGGAGTTCTGTCCACAGATGCGCACGCTTCACCGTTCCGGAATACGAATAGGAAACCCCGCCGTCCGCAAACCACGCCACTTTCCGCGCCGTCACAATACGTTTCCCGAACATCACGGCCTGGTCATGCCTCCAAGGGATCCCTTCGATCAGCGAACCCAGAATCTCTTCGCACTCGCTCTCGCCGAAAACCGAGCCGTGATAATATGCCTCGCCGTCACACGGCAGCAGGTTCTCATCCGGATCGGCCCCGAAAAAATCCATCGTCCCTAGGCTTCAAGACCCTTGATCTCCTCGGTACTTTTCGGAGAAGGTGACGGCTTCAACAACCTCTCGACCAGCATCGCCAGCGCGCCGAAGAGGATGAATGTCATCATCACTGCGTAGAAGATCCAGATCGTTCCCTTGCCAGCGGTGAATCCATAGTTATGCAGACCTACACCGAGGAAGTTCACGTGCCACCATGAGAATGCCACGACGCATGCGGTGAAAATTGAGGCGAAGTGAAGCCCCCATTCCCTCAAGATGCCGCCGAGGCGTGCATGAAGGATGGCCAGAGTCCAAAGCACAATCATCAGCGCCCCGTTCTCCTTCGGGTCCCAGCCCCAGAAACGACCCCAGGAATAATTCGCCCAGATGCCGCCGAGCACAGTGCCCACCAGCGAGAGGAAGACGGTGAGGCAGAGGCAGCCGTATACCGCCTTGGTCAGAGATTTGCGCAGATCCTTGTTCTTTCCGTCGAGGTTCAGCCCGCGCATCAGCACGTATCCGCAGGAGAGCATCGCGGCAAGCAATCCGGCGGAATATCCGAGCGAGATCGTAATGACATGGGTCGACAACCAGAAATTCGAATCCAGCACGGCGACCAGCGGATTGAGGTGATCGCCCGCATCACCCACCTCATAGCGGCGGGCCAGCAGGATCAGGGCGGTGCCGAGGATGGGAGCAAGACCCAGCGCGAAGCGTTTCCGCGACATCCATTCCACCAGCAAGGAGAAGATCACACCCGTGGTTCCGATGAATATCACCGTGTCGTAGAGATTTCCCACCGGAGGCCTATCCATAATGACGCACCGGATAATGATCGCGGTGACACAATAACCCGCAGCAACGACAGTAAAGGCAAGCGTCGCCCACGAAAGCCATTTGCCCGTTTTCCCGCGACCCAACGCCCACATCCCCAGCGCACAGAGCGACCCGATGAGGAAGTATACCATCGCATTGAGAAAATAGTCCCGCTTGAAGTAGGATACCTCCATCCCGATCCGTTTGTATTCACCACGCGAATTCGCGCGCTTCACAACGCGTTCCTTGAATTCACCGAAATGCTTACGGAACTCCTTCTCCGAAATCGACACCGAGCGCACTGCCGTTTCCTGCGCACCGATGTCACCGATGGCGGTTTCAGTATCCTTGGACTGAGTCGTCATCACATCCATGATGGTATTCCCAGAGGTCAGCCAGGTTCCGTCGGACGCACTCTTCGGAGGCAAGATAAAAAGCCCGAACTTCGCGTAGTTCGCACCGATCAACACCTGTTGGAGCATATCCTGCATCCGTTCATCGATCGATTCGCCCTGCTGTTGCGAACGAGCGATTTGCCTCCGTAACTGTGGCGCAGTGGTCATCACCGCGCTGAAATCCGCTCGCTGGTCGGGCTGCCTCTCCCCTCCCGATCCCCGCAGAACCACTCCGGTCCGCGCGAACGAAAAGTAGTACATCATGCTCTCATAATTCCGGATGTTGTAGGCGAGGTCGATCGTCTGTTGCTGCACCGGATCTCGTTCCTTTTTCACAATCGGCTCGTAGGATTGCGCCAGCTCGATGAGCTTGTCGCGGCCGGGCCCGATCTCGTTGTAGCTGTAGCGGTCGCGACGGCCTTTTACCTCGACGCCGATTGCCTCAAGCACGTCGGAATTATCAACACGGAAAGTGGGAAGATCCACTGCGAGTTCCGGGCGAAAAAGGGTGTCCATCAGCCACTCCGTCGGGGTCAGCTTTGAAACCTCACCTCCTTCCCCCTCAACCTTCATCGAGCGGGCACCGTGCAGGCCGAGCATCTGGAAGCCCGCATAGGTCGAGAGCGGCTTGATTCGCCCCCCGTCCTGGACGGGAAGGGATTCAACGAGTTCCACTGTCTCCTCTTCCCAAGGCTCATAGCCCTCGACTTTCTGCGCCTCGCCCTTGGGCATATTGTCGATGAACATGTTCACGAAGACCACCGCCATCGCCCCGAGAGCCAGAACGGCGAAGACCCATCTGCCCCACCTTGATTTTTTATTCTGCATTTTTCCGTTTCCTTGAGGAGGCACCGAGATGGCCTCCGAGTTTTGTCAAAAAAGTAACCAACATCCCGAACGCAACGACGTAGAGGCTGTATTCTGGCCATTTGTCCGCGGGGTTCTTGACCACCTCGAACACCGAATACATCGGATCACCTGGCTTTGCTCCCTGCGGGCCGTAGCTGGCCTGGAAGAAGGTCAGACCCTCATACCGCATCGGCTCGTTCATGCTTATCGTCAACTTGGATTCCTGCCCATTCTCCAGACGGCGAATATCGCTGACAAACTTCGCCGGCATCGAAGTGCCCGGGTGAAAATCCGCAGTGAACGTATCAAGCTTCACCTCGAATGGCATCACCCAGAGCCGCTTGCGCATGTCGATGGTGAAAACCCTGTCGCCGTCGCGCACCGTGAACGGATAATAGCTCGCTCCGGCCATGATAAACGGATCCGACTTCTCACCTCCCTCGAAAATCACCCGCGCATAGCACCCGCCAAAATTCCGCTCCGTTTCCACTTCCCCCGGCATCTCTTCCAGGTAGTAACCGTCGGCAACAAGCTCGTTTTTCTGGCGCGGCCTCTCCAATTGGTTGGAGGGCACCGAGTTCACCAGATAACCGGATATCTCAAGCGAGAACGGAATCCCCTCGAAATCGAAAATCCGTGATTTCCCGCCTTTCAGGTCGGTCAGGTATTCCCCGCGAACCACATGGAATTCCTCGCGTTCGCCGTCCTTCACCTCGCTGACCTCGACCACATATTCGTGGTAATCCTCCGCCACATTGCTTGTCTCTCCCTCACTGACGGCCATGTTTCCACGTTCGGAAAAATGGTGCGCCACGCCGCCTCCCAGCAGCATGAAAATAATACCGAAGTGCGAAATGAGATTGCCGATCTGCTTGGGTCCCTTGCGGATCCGGATAATACCGCCAAGGATCATGTTCACCAGCAGCAGCGCGCAGACGTAATAACCACCGGGAAGGAAAATCGGCAGCTTCTTGCCATTGATTTCCGGAACCATGTCGGGAATCAAATACCACGATTTCCAGCTGAAATACTTATTCAGGGTGGGATAGAGGCCGTGATCAATCTGCTCCAACGTCGCCAGCCAGGTGAGTAGCAATAAAAGCAGAAGCGTCACCGTCGCGAGATGAAATCCCGAAAGGAAATCATAAACCTTCCGGAATAGAGATTTGCCGGTGGGCGCGTGCGTTGTCTTGGTTTTCTTATCCATCCTATAAAATTTCAGTAGCTTCTTCCCGTAATTACCGCGTCAGCTCCAGGCTCGCGGCAAAGGCTTTTAGCGAATCCTTCTCCGCCTCCACTTCCGCTTCGAGGCCGATCATTTTCAGCGTCAGTAACCTGCCGCCCACTTGCGAGATCACCCCCGCAAGCGCCTGCCCGGGGCGCGCCGCAGCACCACCCATTCCGGCTGCGTATTCACCCCTTGCCTCCACCCACACGCCCTCGGTTCCGGCGATAGGAATACGGGCGAGCTTTTCGAGATCCGCGGCCGAAAGCGCAGCCTCCCCGAACTGGCGGAACCAGCGATTGACGTTGTCCCCTACCGACCCCGAGGCCAGCGAGACATAAACCTCACCGGAGCCGGACTCGCCGAAGCGGTAGTTCAGCTCGCGGAACTGCTTTGCGGGGAGAACCAACCAGTTTTCCGGCGGATCGCCCTTCACCGGACTCGGCTGCGCATTCCGGAAACGTTCGTCGCTGGTTGCAAAAAGTTTCGGCGATCCGTCCTTGGTTGTCGTGGTGCGTGTCTCTTCCACGGACATCGTAGCCGCATTCCTTTCACAGGCAATGGTCATCAGGCAAACAAGGATCACAATGGGACAGAAAGCTTTCATTTTTCAGGAGATAGTCGCGGACGGCCATGCCCGCAAGTTCAATCACCCCACTATACGCCGGGGCAGGGCGGGTATTTCAGGTATCTTCAGCCTTGGCTTCGCAAGCCTCCGCCTTTTCACTGCCCCACGTGGAAACCATCCGATATTTCAACCGCCACAGCGGCAAGGCCGAGACAGAGAAAATCTACGGCGAGGCCTCCCTCCGCTGGATCTACGGATCGCCCCTCGGCAAACTCTCCCTCCACGCCCTGGTGAAACGCCACGGCTTCTCGAAATGGTATGGCTCACGTATGTCAAAGCCGCAGTCCGCCTCACGCATCGCCCCGTTCATCGAGCGCTACGGCCTCGATCCCGCCGATTTCGCGGATCCAATTTCATCCTTCCGCAGCTTCAACGAGTTCTTCTACCGCAAGCTCAAGTCCGAAGCCCGCCCCATCGATCCCGCCCCGGTTGTTTTCCCCGCCGACGGCCGCCACCTCGGGTTTCCGGACATTTCCGAAATTGATTCATTCTTCGTGAAAGGCCAGACCTTTGATCTTCCAGCACTACTCGGCGACGCGGAACTTGCGAAAAAATTCGCCAAAGGCTCACTCGTCCTCTCCCGGCTCTGCCCGGTCGATTACCACCGCTTCCATTTCCCAGCCGCAGGAATCCCCTCAGCAACGAGAACCATCCCCGGCCCTCTGTTTTCCGTATCCCCCATCGCGCTCGCACAAAAGCTCGCCTACCTCTGGACCAACGAACGAACCCTCACCCGTCTTGAAACGGAAGAGTTCGGAACCATTCTCATCCTTGAGATCGGCGCAACCTGTGTCGGCTCGATCAACCAGACCTACATCCCCGGAAAATCCGTCGCAAAAGGGCAGGAAAAGGGCTACTTCGCATTCGGCGGATCCTCGACGATCACAATCTTCGAGCCGGGAAATGTGAAGCTATCCACCGACCTCCTCGAACACTCCGCACAGCAGACCGAGCTCTACGCCCGCATCGGCTCCGAAATGGCGACCGGAGAGGCGTCTCTCTGAGCGCCTGCACTGGCCTCGCCATTTCCCCAGTCCAAATTTGAGCGATGGGGCTTGATCATCGCGCCCCTCCATCTCCGCTTCGCTTCGGTTGGCGGTCAGAGACACGCCGCTCCTCCTCGAATCAAAACGGGATATCGTCGTCGTCGAAGTCGTCGTCCTTCCTGAGATCCGCCGGCGAAGGCTCGGCGACATCCGGAGTCTCTTGGTTGTGTTCGTCCCCACCTCCGCCGCCTTTCCCCTCAAGTTTCCAGCAGGACAGGTTCACATAATACTTCCCGTTGTATTCGTTGCCCCGGATGTCGAAGTTTACCTGCACCTCCTGCCCCTCCTTGTATTTATCGAGGAGAGAGCACTTATCCTTCACGACCTCGAACTTCAGATCCTGCGGATACTTGCTGTCCCCAGTCGTCACGACGAACTCACGTTTCGAGAACCCGCTAGGGAAGGTTTGGGTGTCGCTGATCAGTTTGATTTTTCCGGATGCTTCGTACATGCGGCGATCATTCCCAATGCGCCGGATAAGTCAAACGGATGATCACAGAACACTCACTATCGTATTAGAATCTTTTCCGTTGGTGGAAAAATCTCCCAGCAAACATGTTCGGCATTTTTGCTCTTGCTCAATCATTGTTTGCACGCAAATACTCCAGCGATGACGATCGCCTCACGCCACCAAGCGAGAAAACTAACCCGCCGCACCCTGGGTTACGCCGCCTGCCTGCTGCCTTTCGAGAAAGACGGATCCATTTCCACGGATTCGTTCCAAGCCGCCGTCGCCCGCACCACCGATGCGGGGCTTGGCTGCGCGGTGAACATGGACACAGGTTACGCGAACTATCTGGAACCGGAGCAACGCAGCCTGATCCTCAAGCTCACCGCCGAGGTCATCGCAGGCCGCCGGGATTTCATCGCCGGCGTTTTCGTAGAAGGCCTCGATGGCGATCTGGTCTCTCTCTACCGCACCCAGATGGATGAAATCGTCTCCCACGGCGGCACCCCTATCCTTTTTCAGACGACCCGCTTCCATGCCTGGAAACCGTCCGAAATCGTGAATCTCTACTCGCAGGTCTGCGAAGGCTACGAGTCTGTGATGGGCTTCGAACTCGGCTCGATGTTCGCCCCGAACGGGATGATCTTCGACGAGGAAACCATCCGGGGACTGATCGGCATCCCTTCGCTCAAGGGAATCAAACATTCGTCCCTGGATCGCGGAACGGAACTCAGGCGCCTGGAAATCCGCGACGAGATCCGACCCGACTTCCGCATCTTTACCGGCAACGACCTGGCCATCGACATGACCGAATACGGCTCCGACTACCTCCTCGGCCTCGCCGCCTTCTGCCCGGAGCTCTTCGCACTGCGTGACAAATACTGGCTCGAGGGCGACGAGAGGTATGCGGCGCTCACCGATGCGATCCAATACCTCGGCAACGTTTCCTTCCGCGCACCGGTTCCCGCCTACAAGCACTCCTGCGCGGTTTTTCAGAACCTGATCGGCCGCTGCCCATCGCCACTCACACATCCAAAATCTGCCTCACGCCCGGACTGGGAGGCCGAGATACTTGCAGATTGCGCGAAACGACTGTCCTACGAAATCACCCAGTGACAACGATCACAGACATAGCGGAGGCGCTTGGAATATCCCCCGCGACGGTTTCGCGCGCTCTGAACCAATCCCGCATCGTCAGCCCCGAACTCTCGGAGAAGGTCAATGAAACCGCCAAGCAGCTCGGCTACAAAAAGCGCAGCATACGCCGCCACCGAGGTCGCGCGATCCTTAACATCAAACTGGTTCTACCCCGCCACCAGGAACCCGAGCGCGCCCTTTTCTATGATCTGGCAGCCCTCATCGAGGGCATCCGCTCCGGCTTTAAACATTGTGGGATCAATCTCCTTTGCGAGACGGCTTCCCCAAAATTCAAGCCATACCCACATAAGAAAGGCGGCGACCTAGATGGGTTCATTTTCGCATTCAACCGCCCGACTACATCGACCCTCAATGAATTGCGCACCGTAGGAACTCCGTTTGTCGTCCTCAACCGCGAGATCTCCGGACTCCCGTGTGTCGCCTCAGAGAATGCGAAAGGAATCGCTGACATCGTCGAGCACCTGAAACAGCGGCGCAGGGATCTTAAGCCTGCATTCGTTTCCCTGGACGGACTCGGGCAGATCGGCGAAGAGCGTCTCGCTGGAATGGTGGCAGCATGCGCCGATCACGGCCTGCCCTTCGATGCTACCGTCGACGCTTTCCACTTCGACGGGACTTCCTCAATCACCACCGAAGCCGTCCGCTCCATTGCCGAAAAATACAACGCCCTGATCTGTGCCAACGACATCATCGGCACCGTGGTCGTCACCGAAGTGGATCGATTGGGCATCCCCATCCCGGCGAAAGTCTCCGTCACCGGCTTTGACAACTCCCCATTGCGCAAACTTTCCCGCCCGCTGCTGACCACCGTGAGCATGCCGATCGGTAAACTTGCCAGCACGGCAGCCTCCGCCCTCGAGTCACAGATCATCGAACACAAGGTTCCGGAAGAAATCGTCCGTATATCCGGTAGCCTGATGGTCGGCGAGTCGTCCTGAAATCCAGCCGAACCCATCCACGCCATGCTCCCCTCCGATCTTGCCATCCATACATTCACGAATCAGCCCTGGTCCATCCACGAGTGCATAGAGAACTACGCACAAGCCGGGATAGGCGGAATCTCGATCTGGCGCGAGACGGTCGCAGGACAGGATCTAAAAAAGGTCAGGAACCACATGGCGGATTCCGGCCTCACGCCGGTTTGCCTTGTCCGTGGTGGGTTTTTCACGGGGAAATCCGCTCCCGATCGCAAGACGGGGATCGAGGCCAACCTCTCCGCCATCCGCGAAGCCGATGCCCTTGGCCTGCCCATGATCGTCCTCGTCTGCGGAGCAACAGCCGGCCAGTCCCCCGAGGAAAACCTGACCCAAATCGAGGAAGGTATCCGCGAAATCATCCCCCACGCCGAAACCGCGAACATCAAACTCGCCATCGAACCGCTCCACCCCATGTATGCAGGTGATCGATCAGCGGTCGCCTCCCTACGCGACGCAAATCTCCTAGCCCAACGCATCAACCATCCCCTCGTCGGTATCGCCGTCGACACCTTCCATGTCTGGTGGGAAACCAACCTGGAGGCTGAAATTAGATCCTGCGCGCAGAACGGCCACCTTTTCGCCTTCCACATCTGCGAGTTCAAACCGGACTTCGACCACCCCCTCCTCGACCGTGGCCTGCCCGGCGAAGGCGTCAACGCCACCCCACGCATCCTCGAAATGATCCGTAGCAGCGGATTCACCGGCCTCACTGAAGTCGAAATATTCTCCCGCAAATACTGGGCAATGAACCAACACGAGTTCCTCCAAAAGATCCTAACCTCCACCAAAAACCTTTAACCGCGAATGCACTCAGTGCGCATTCGAGGTTGAAAACTCTTCCCTTAGAATTTAAAATTTAAAGTTTATCGTATTATGAAAAAAATCGGAATCATCCTCAACGGCGTCACCGGACGCATGGGCACAAACCAGCACCTCGTCCGCTCCATCCTCGCCATCCGCGAGCAGGGTGGCGTCCTCCTCCCCGACGGCTCCCGCCTCATGCCGGACCCCATCCTGACCGGCCGGAACGCAAACAAGCTCTCCGACCTCGCAAAGAAATACGGAGTCGAGCGTTTCTCCACAGATCTCGATGCAGCGCTCGCCGATCCCTACAACGAGATCTTCTTCGATGCCTCGGGCACCCCTCACCGGATTCCCTTCCTTGAACGTGCCATCGCCGCAGGCAAGCACATCTATTGCGAGAAACCCACCGCAGTCCTCTACTCGGAGGCTCTCCGCATCGCCGAGGTCGCCGAAAAAGCGGGCGTGAAAAATGGCACGGTCCAAGACAAGCTTTGGCTCCCCGGCATCCGCAAATTCCAACTCCTCAAGGAACAGGGATTCTTCGGTAAAATCCTCTCCGTCCGCGGCGAGTTCGGCTACTGGGTTTTCACCGGCGAACACCAAGGTCAGCCCATCCAACGCCCTTCGTGGAACTACCGCTCCGAGGACGGTGGCGGCATGATCGTCGATATGCACTGCCACTGGCGCTACGTCATC
>CAJQKQ010000013.1 GCA_905478925.1 uncultured Verrucomicrobiales bacterium | reverse complement strand
CTCTTCCGATCTTGATACAGGAACCGATCAACCACTTTGCGATTCATGTGGATGACGTGGAGAAGACCTATAAGGACGCCTTGAAATCGGGGGCGAAACCAGTCTTTGAGAGGAACCCAATTATGTATCTCAAGATTGGAGAATTCAGTGTCATCAATACTCAAATTATTGGTCCAGACGGTGAACGGATACAAATTTTGAAAGTCTTAAAGAAGTAGCTCGGAAGACAGCTTCTGGGCGATAAGCTCTCCACAAACAACATCGATTTGATTAAAGCGCTGTCAGTCCCAACAATCGCATTAGTTTTTAGCGCGCCCGCCTCGTCACAGGAGGAGAGTGTCTGGCAACCCCTCCCCGAGGGGCTGGTTGAGCGCATCGCCTTTGGGAGTTGTGCCAAGCACTGGCAGCCGCAGCCGATTTGGGATGGGATCATTGCGAAGAAGCCCGATCTCTTTCTTTTTCTCGGAGATAACATCTATGCCAAGGCGCCGAACTCGATGCGTATTGAAGGTCCTGGAGTGGCGCTGAATTTCGGTTTTGTGGAGATTGATTGGGAAGCGGGTCAAGTTGGGTTGGGGACTGTTGGCGTCGATGGCCAGTTGATCTTCAATCAGGCAATCTCCTTCAGAAAACTAGACCCCAACCCATAGAACGAACCACCTTATGATACATTTGTTTACAGATCCAAGACCGCGATCCTCGGAGGCCTTTCCGGCCTGATCTTCCTGTCTCTTCCGGCAATCGCTCAAGAGAAGTCAGCCGACGATCTCGCCAGAGAGTTGGCGAATCCCAACTCGCCACTCGCGAGTCTGAACTTCAAGAATCAGTTCCGGTTCTTTGACGGCTCACTTCCGAATGCCGGAGATCAGTCGAGCTACACGATGCTTTTTCAGCCGGGCTTTCCCTTTGCGCTGGAGAATGGTGATCAGGTGATCTGGAGGCCGGCGATTCCTTTCATCATCGATCAGCCGATCTACAATCCGGCGACACGGGATTTTGGATCGGAAAGTGGTATGGGGGATATTGGATTCGATTTGGCCTACTCCCGCACCACGGATTCCGGACTTCTCACGGCCTTTGGGATATTCACGACCTTGCCGACGGCGAGTTCCAGTTTGCTCGGGAGCGGTCAGTGGTCGATCGGCCCGGAAATCCTCATCGGGAAGATCACTGAGAAGTATGTGATTGGTGCCTTTCCCAATCACCAGTGGGACATCGCCGGATGGGGCGATGGATCGGTGAACCTGACGACCATGCAGGTGTTCGCGACCTATCTCCCCGGTGGAGGCTGGAATGTGGGGACTTCGCCGATTTGCAGCTATGACTGGCACAGGGATCAGTGGACGATTCCCTTGAATCTCACCGTGGGTAAGACCGTGGTGCTTGGTGGCAAGCCGTGGAAATTCAGTGCCGAGATCAACTACTACGTCGAAAAGCCATCCAACTTCGGAGCGGAGTGGATGGTTGGATTCAACATCACGCCGGTGGTTGAGAACGTGCTAGCAAGCTGGTTCAAGTAAATCCCGTAATTCATCAAACATGAAAATGAATCCCTCACTATTTGGCACGCTCGGTTGGACCCTGATTGCCTCGGTTATGTTGCCGCAAGAACTGTTTGCCGAGAGTGCCATGGATGGAGGTCCGGACTCGGTCGACGTGCTGATTGAAGAGCAGCGGAGGAAGAAGCAGTCATGGCTCGATCAGAATCTCTTCGGTCGCTATGATACTTGGAAGGAAGGCGTCACGGAGCGGACCGGTTTTAGTTGGGGCACGGACTACAGCGCTCAGTATTTCACGGCGAGCGACAGTCCGGCTGAGGATTCGGCAGCGAGTGGCATGTTCCGTTTCTACGGGTCTTGGGATCTGCTGAACCGGGGGCAGGAGAATTCCGGTGGTCTGCGGTTCAAGGCGGAATATCGGAACCGCTTCACCGACATCCCACCGAGCGCCTATCAGTTGAACCTTGGGAGCGTCGGCTTCACCGGTGCGCCCTTCAATAATGATGGCATCCGTCTGACCAATTTTTATTGGCGTCAAGAGATAGGAAGCCGGATGATTGGCTACATCGGAATGCTCGATGTCACTGACTTTGTCGATGTCTATGCTCTCGGCTCGCCGTGGACTTCGTTCAGCAATCTCGCCTTCAGCACCGGGGCTGCTTCGATGGCTTTGCCGAATGACTCATCGCCCGGCTTCATGCTTGGCGGTTGGCTAACTGACAAGGTCTACCTCACTGGTGGAATGAGCGGGCTCAACTCCGATCCTACGCAGCCTTGGGAAGGGGTCGAGCGGGTCTTCGACGAATCGGAGTTCTACAAGTTCCTTGAGATCGGTTGGACGAGCTCCAAAGATCGCTTCTACTTCGACAACATCCACCTGACATTCTGGCACGTAGATGAAATCGACGACACCGCCACACCGGATGGCTGGGGCGTGAATTTCTCCTCCTCCTTCTGGGTAAACGATTGCTACATGCCTTTCCTTCGCGCGGGCTATGCTGACGACGGCGGCTCCTTGTTGGAGCTTTCCTTCAGCACCGGAATCGCTTGGCAACCGAAGAAAGACGACTTGTTCGGTATCGCCGCCAACTGGGGGCGACCAAACGCGAGTAGCTTCGGCCCGGGGCTCGATGATCAATATGGTTTGGAAGTATTCTATCGAGCACAGCTCACCAAGAACTTGCGGCTTACCCCTTCGATTCAACTTCTTGCCAATCCGGCGCTAAATCCAGGTGAGGATCTGATCGCGGTGTTTGGAATGCGTGGGGTGCTGTCGTTCTGAGTTTGGCACGAAATGACCACTCCAGGGTGCTTGGTGCTGAAATTAACTACTATGTAGAACGACCTGATGCAGCCCAAGCCATTCAATCATGGTAGGGCTGATCCGGCTCGGTCGTCCCTGATCAAAAAACAGGAGCGCCGTATCTCAGAAAAAGGAGTGAACCCAAGGCAAGACACGGCATTTCCCCCGGGATCTCACTTCCGTGTGGGTGAGGCGGGTTGCTAGATTTTCAAAG
>CAJQKQ010000012.1 GCA_905478925.1 uncultured Verrucomicrobiales bacterium | reverse complement strand
TCGCCGCGCAGCAACCGCTTCAACACCCTTACCAAATTCTCCACCCCCGGCTTCGGCATCGCCGGCGACCCCTGGGGACAGGAGCGCAAAATCCGCCAAGCCTCGAAAGGACTACAGCTAGAGGTGGAGGGCGAAACCCGGAAATCCCGCACCGAATACCTCGCCGACGGCGGACTGGTCGTCTGGATGGGTAACGAAGACCTCGCCCTTATCCGCGGCCCCGGCGAGGCGCGGCGGCATTTTCTCGACTTCCTCGGCGCCCAACTCGATCCGAAATACCGCACCGCCTACACCCGCTACCGCCGCGTCCTCAAAGCCAAGAACCTGCTGCTCAAGGAACCGAAGCTGCGAATGCCGGAACTCAACGCCTACGAGGAGATCCTCATCGCGCACGGCACCTTCCTCACCGAAAGCCGCCGCCAGCTCGTCGAGGACATCTCCCCGTTCGTCGCTGCCGCCCAGCTAGAAATATCCGGAAAAAATGAGGATCTGAGCCTTTCCTACCTCCCCGCCTCCGGCCCCTCGATGCGGGACTCAATCCTCCAGGCACGTCAGCGCGAGACGGCGACGCGCCAGGCAGTGATCGGCCCGCACCGGGACGAAATCTCGATCCGCCTCCACGGTATGCCCGCCTCGGATTTCGCCAGCGAGGGGCAGCAGCGCACCATCGCCCTCGCCCTCAAACTCGCCCAGGGAGACCTCCTCCACAAACGCTGCGCGAAACCCCCCATCTACCTGCTCGACGACATCTTCGGCGAACTCGACCCCGCCCGCCGCAACGCCCTCCTCCGCCACCTCCCGCCGCACGCCCAGAAATTTATCACCACCACCCACCTCGGTTGGCTCAAGGATACCGAGGCGATCCCGGGCCTGCCCGTAATCGAGGTTCACGACGGCGGCCTGCGGCCCGCGTGAACCGGGTTGGGAAATTTTCCTGAATATCCTGAAGGATGATTCGTCGAACCACAGAGCCGAATTTCCAACTTTCCTTTTCCCTCCGCGCCCATATCTTGTTACCCAATGAAATTGATCGTTTCCTTCCTTGCCTGCATCCTCCTAGTAGTTCAGGCGGCAGCTGAGATCGGGCGCGAACGTAAATCACTGCTGAACTCCGATCCGGAGGTGATCTACCTAGAGGAGATCGTCGATCCTCCGATCAAGCTCAAGGTCATCAAACAGGCACCCGTATTCTCGGACAAGTCCGGCAATATCCGCCTCGGATTTCTGAAGGCGAACCAGACTGTCACCCTGGAGGGAATGACAGCAAAAGTCTACCGCGTACGCGGCAAGGGAACCCGCAACGGCATCGTCGGATGGGTGGCTCCCTGGGCGTTTTCCCATCCGCAGGAAGATTTCGTCGCCAAGCTGAAGCAGCTCTACGAGCGCCAAATGGCGGTCAACGAGATCATCGCGAATGAAGGGATCGCCATCGGCATGACACCCGAGGAGGTCGGCAAATCACGGGGGCAAGCGACCAAGACCTCGATCCGTCGCACCGCCGATGGGGAGCAAGGCTCCTGGGAATATATCGATTACGATGAGGTGAAAAACTACATCACCCGCATCGATCCGGCCACCGGCCAAACGTATCGCCAACTCGCCAGCATCACCCGTGAGGAGACGGGAAAGACCGTGGTGGAGTTCAAGGACGGGCTTGTCACCGCCCTTGAGGAAAACGAGAATCGGGGCCCCGGCAACGTGCGCATCATCGTGCCACCGCTTTTGTTCCGCTGAAGAGGCGGCTACTACCGCGCGCCTTTCTCGTAGATCTCGTTCGCCTGCTTCAGGGTCACGTCATATAGAACCCCTTCCAGGGGCACATCCATGACAACTCGCCCGTTCGCGCCGTTGCCCGGATACATTTCCTGAAGCTTCGGAGCCCTCGCAAAGGCATCCCTCGGCAGAGTGACTGTGAATAAGCCCTCATACCGGTAGGTTCGAGCCAAGCGCTCCGCAGCCTTATCCTCCAGCCTGCGGTTCTCGATACTTAGACCCAGGCGATCGAACAGAGATTCGTTCCTGGATTTCGCGAATCCAACGCCTTTGCTCTGTCCAGAGCTCTTGGCCGCGCGCTTCAGGGTGATATCAAGCTCGTCGTCGTTGAGTATCGCGTCATCCTCGCCGTCCCCGACATTCTGGAAACCGATGGACTCCTCTGCGGTGGGCAACCTGACGGTCATATCCCCCTGCATGGTGAATAGATCACCCGCCCTTACCTTCACATCCGTAACTTCCATCCTGCCGGCGCGCGTCTTTATACGGAACGAGCCTTCACGGAAATCCAGGCGCCGATAGTTGCTGAATGCATCCACCACACTCAGCGCCCGCAACAGGTGCACCCTGTCGCGCAGAACAACCAGGTCGTCCCCGGCAAGGACAACATCGCCCTCGAAACCGACTCCACCCACCGAATTCGTCGAACCGGAAACCTTGAATTCACCGGAAATCGTCCCCTCCACAAAATTCCTCACGCCCAGGGGCACGATAGACGAAATATCGATTTTTCGAAGATCCATCGTGCCGGAGACCTCAGGCCTCTCGCCCGCCTTGACCTTCATATTCAGCAGGGTCACATATCCTTGATCTTTCTTGAAAACCGCCTTTTCGAAGACAATCCCCTCCCTGCCGAAAACCACATCCAGTTCCACGATTTCCAGCCGCTTCAGCCAGTTCTGGGTGAACGTCCCGCCCCGGAACCGTAGCCTCCAACCGTCGGGAATTCTCCTCGCCCGCATCTTGCTTCCGAGGATGGATCCCCGGGTACGCTCGGAGTAGCCCCAGCGCAGCGAGGTATCGTTCACAACGATCGTGCTCAGCTTCATTTTTCCGGATTTCTGGAATAACACATCGGCCATCGACTCCGCAGCCTTGGAGGAATCGGCACCCGCCCTCAGCCCCAGATCCAGCCTTGAGATCGTGATAGCACCGGGATCCCAAGCTTTTTTGAACGTATCGAACAGACGCATCTTGCACTTCAGACTGCTCGCCTCCATCACCGTGAAGAAGGTGTCCTCTCCGCCGGACATCGCCAGCCGTCCGATATAGAACTCTCCCTGCTCCCGGACGAGGCCCTTGAGCTCGATTTCCTCAGCCTTCAGGCTCTCCTTGAGAGCTGTGCTGACCTCCTCCGAATAGGAACCGCTGTTCGACTGGTTGATAAGGAAAATCCAGCCCGCAGCCGCCGCAATCAGTAGAAAAACCATCAATCGGGTGGCCAGGCGGAACATATGGAAGGCAACGGCGCCCTTCGCACCACCTCCGGAAAACGAATATCTCAGCTGAAACCAGAAGCCCTGACTTGAAACCCATTGGCTCAGGCGTTCATGGAAGTTTTGCAATTGCTCTGATTCAGGCTGTCCGTTCATGCTTCGAGCACATAAAACCTCGCTGTCCTCGCGCTTACGAGAACAAACTTCCCACAACACCAACCCCGCGACCACCCCCTTGGAAACCTCCGACTACAAGGTCCAGCTCGAAATCTTCGAAGGACCGCTCGATCTGCTCCTCTATCTCATCAAGAAGGACGAGCTGGATATCCACTCGATCTCGATCGAGCGGATCACGAAGCAATACCTCGACTACATCAACACCTTCAAACTGCTCAATATCGACCTCGCTTCGGAGTTCATCGTGATGGCAGCGAACCTGATGTATCTCAAATCCCGAACCCTCCTACCCCGCACCGAGCAGCCCCCGGAGGAGGATGCGGAGGACGACGATCCACGCTGGGAGCTGATCCGCCAGCTTATCGAATACAAGAAATTCAAGGACGCCGCCGGGTTTCTTTCCATCCGCGAACTCGAGCAGCAGGGCCGCTTCGCCCACCAACCCGACCCCAGTAACAAGCCAGTCGAGGAGCCGCCAACCCTCGCGGAGGTCTCGATCTTCGACCTGATCCGCGCCTTCCAGAACGTTCTCAAGCGCTTCGAGGAGTCCCACGACCTCGGCGATATTGTCGATGACCGCTTCACCGTCTCCGACAAGATTGAGTTCCTGCTCGGCCACTTCCGACCGGGCCAGGCACTGACCTTCGACGCCCTTTTCCAGACCGCCACCACAAAATCTGAGGTCATCGTCACCTTCCTCGCGATGCTCGAACTGATGAAGCTCAACCATTTCGTCGTCCGCCAGGACCACCTGCTCTCCGCGATCACCGTCGAGCGCCGGACTGCCGTCGAGATGGGGCACGAGGACGCCGACGACGATGTCTAAACTTTCCCGATCGATTCCTCGAAAAAACGGAAAAACCAACGACACCATGAAAAAAATCATCACTGCAGGGCTCTTCACCCTTGCCACACTCGCCCTGTCCCATGCAGAACCAGCTATGCCTGAAACACCAAAAGACGTAGCCGCCGCCCCCAAAGACGCCGTGACCACCGAGTCAGGCCTCGCATCGAAACTCCTCGAAAAGGGCAAAGGTGAGACCAAGCCGAAAGCCACCGACCTCGTCACCGTCCACTATTCCGGCTGGACCACGGACGGAAAACTC
This sequence comes from uncultured Verrucomicrobiales bacterium, assembly GCA_905478925.1. Taxonomy (GTDB): domain Bacteria; phylum Verrucomicrobiota; class Verrucomicrobiia; order Verrucomicrobiales; family Akkermansiaceae; genus Luteolibacter. The sequence goes on along the minus strand of CAJQKQ010000012.1, from coordinate 60,346 downwards.
TTCGACTCCTCGGTGAAGCGCGGCCAACCGACCTCCTTCCCTCTCAACGGCGTCATCGCCGGCTGGACCGAAGGGCTCCAACTCATGGTCGAGGGCGAAAAACGCCGCTTCTGGATCCCCGCGAAAATGGCTTACGGCGAAAGCCCTCCTGCAGGCTATCCCGCAGGAACCTTGGTTTTCGACATCGAACTCATCAAGATCGGTAAGTGACCCGCCCTCAGGAATCTTTTCGGAAAGCATGGCTGCGCGGAATCCGTTTCGCGCAGATTTCCCTGCTTTCCCAACTGCTGCTTTGCTGTGCAGAACCGGAGGAAAAGCCGGTTCCGCCGCTGGATCCGTCCAAGGTATCCGAAGCAGATAGCTCGGAGGATGAAGCCGCGATCCCCAGCCAGCCGGGAACCATCACCCACATACCGCTGGGCGACCTCTATCAGCTGGTCCAGAACAACGCCGCACTCATCTATGACATCCGGCCCACCTCCAACTACAAGAGGGGTCACGTTCCGGGTGCAAACAGCTGGCCGAAATCCAACTACGAGGACGGCCTGGACCAGAACGAACCCCGCATCCGCGCAGCCAACTCGGCAAACACACCGGTGGTGGTGTATTGCACGGATCTAGCTTGCCCCGATGCGGCCAGCATGGCCGCCGCCCTCGCCGCCCGCGGTCACAGTATTTCGATCCTCCATGGCGGCTACGAAGCCTGGAAAATCGCAAACGACTAACTCACACTTCCGAACACATTATGAAAAATTTCCCCAACGTCTCCGTCGACGCCGTCGCCAATATCTATTTTGACGGCCGTGTCGTGTCCCACTCGGTCAAATTCCCCGACGGAACAAAAAAGACTCTCGGAATCATTTTCCCGGGAACCTACAGGTTTGCCTCCGAGGCACCGGAACTCATGGAGATCACCGACGGCTCCTGCGAGGTCAGCGTCGACGACTCCGGAACGACTCGCTTCGTGCCCACGGACGAATCTTTCGAAGTCCCCGCCAACAGCGGATTCTCGATCACGGTCAACTCCGGTGTCTGCCAATACATCTGCTCTTACCTAACCCCCTGAAACGGGAACGCCTCCAATGACAGGTCTCCGCCCCATGCTCGCCTGCACCATCGGCAGCCTGTTAGCATCCTGCAATTTCGTCACATTGCCGCCCGCCCCGGAGCCCTCCTCGGAGATGGTACGGAGAAACACCGTCTCCACTTACACCCCGCAGCGCCCCCCGGAAGTCCAGGTCTGGCTGATTGCCGACAAACTCCACAGCGGCATGGTCTTCCCTTACGACTGGCTGACCGAATCCGGCTTCATCCCGCCGGAAGATTTCCCCGACTGCAAATTCGTCACCTTCTCATGGGGCGACCGCATGGCCTATGTCAACAAGCGCTGGCTCACCGCTCCCGAGGTCGTCCAAGCCATCTTCCTGCCCTCCAGTTCCGTGATGGAATGCATCCCGATCAACTGGAACGTCACCGAGGTTTCGCCGAACCAACACATCTGGATGAAATCCATCCCCCGCGAGCGCGGCCCCCACATCGCCTCATTCCTGAACCACTGCACCATCCCCATGGAAAACGGAAAACCCATGGTCGCCGGGGAATCAAGCTGGGGCGGCGGCGTCCTCCTCGACTCCCCGCAAGCCTACTACTTCCCCCGCATCTGCAACGTCTGGACCGGCCAGGCGCTCGAAGCCTGCGGCGCGAAAATCAACCCCCTCATGTCCATCCACCGCGACCTCCTCGTCATCGAGGCCGAGCGCAACGGCTTCGCCGAAATCTGGGATGGATCAGGAAACAAAGCCGTTTTGCAGGATCACTGATATTCGGTTCGCAACATCCACCCTTCCGGAGCCGCCAAGTGCACAGGAGGAGGCTGACACCAGTCTGCCCGAACAGGGGAAAGCCGTCCTCCCCATTCACACAGATTCACCTTGTGACCACAACTGAGGGTTTCCTATGATGGCAGAGTGAAATCCCATTTATTCCTGAAGTCAGTCAGCCTCATAGGCCTAGCCCTCGCATCGTCCCCGACAAACAGCCTCGCCTGTTGCGCTGTAGCCGGCATCCGAAATCATGTGGTGAATGCCAACCAAACGGTGGTGATGATCTGGGACAAGAAGCAGCAGACTCAGCACTTCATTCGCAAAGCAGACTTCAAAACGGATGCCAACGACATCGGCTTTCTCGTGCCCTCTCCATCCCGCCCTCAACTGGAGGAATCCGGCAATGGGGCATTCTCTAAACTGGCAACGATCACGGCTCCGAAGGCGAGTAATGGCGGCGGCTTCCCGCTGGGGTGCGCGGCATCAGCACCGCCACAGGCCTTGGGATCCCGCGTGACGATCATCGAAGAAAAGCGCGTCGCCGGGTTTGATGCCACGGTCTTGACAGCCCGTTCAGGCGACGACCTTGTCAACTGGCTCAAGAACAATGGCTACGCCTACTCACCCGCTGTCTCCGAATGGGCCAAGCCTTACCTTGGCGGCAACTGGCACTTCACCGCTCTCAAGGTAGTGAAAGACCAAAGCGCGCGAACCAAGGACGAGGTGAAAGCCGCCTCACTTCGCATCAGCTTCAAAACAGATCGTCCGTTGTTTCCCTACCGCGAACCCAATTCCACAGCATCCAGCAACAATCTCGATGCGAAACACCGCCTGCTGCGAATTTACTTCATCGCCGAAGCACAATACCAAGGCAAGATTGATGGCAGAAAACCATGGAGTGGTAAAACCGTGTGGTCGGGCGACATCACCCAGCACCGCAAAGCCTTGCTGAACAAACTGAAGCTACCCGCAAGCACCGGACCTTCGAATTGGTGGCTCACCGAAATTGAAGACCAATGGCCGTATAAAAAAGCCGCTGGCGATGTGTATTTTTCTCCCGTTGCCAAACAGATCACCCTCGACAGAAACACCATGCACCATAATCAAATGGATGCATCAGCCCTTGTCATGCTGGCAGGCTTCATCTGGGTGGTGCGATTGAAAAAAAGCAGTTGATACAGCCGACCGCGCACAACTCTTCACTCCATGAAGTGGGGCTCCAAATGCCCTCCCCGCATATCAATATTTCCCACGGCTCCTAATTGCGGTGATTCGGGGTGGCGCCCGCCCACAAATCCCTCACACTCCACAGCACCCCTGCTGCAGATCACCACCCCATCCGTAAAATATCTCACCTGGAACATCAGCATTTCCGGCAGATGCGCCACCCCTTCCGCCGGAAAAAGTAATAACGGAGAGACGTCTCTCCAGAGCGCCTGCGCTAACCCAGCCATTTCCTCAGTCCTTATCCGCCTCTCAGGGAGATGCATAAATAGGATGGCAACTTCGGGATCACTGAGTCCGCACCTTCACCTTATCCCCTTTCAGCCACGTCCGCATCACACCGGCGTCCGCCGTCAGGCCGCCGAGCATGCGCCAATTCGATTTCCTCAACGCCCAGGAATCATCACGGCTTTCCTCCACCACCCCGACCGCACGCGCACCGGATGAATGGAAAAAGTGCATCCCGTCCGGGCTAACCACGATGAAGCCGACATGCGTATCCAAGCCGATGAGGTAGACGCCCGGCTCCAGCCCCTCCACCCAATCCGCGTATTTCGAATAATCATCACCCACCTTCAAATTGCAGGCATCACCCGGCAGGAAAGTCCTCATGATGTTCTCCGAGGGCTGCTGGGCGAGTTTGTAACGATCCACCCGGAAACCCGCATCGCGGATCACCGTCGAGACATAGTAACCGCATGCGATCCTTTCCTTGCCCGGCTTCTCGGCGGTGCCGTTGAAATCATACGGCGTCCCCACCCAGCAGCGCATCATCTCCGGCAGCATCATCTCCAGAATCACACGGGCATCCTTCTCCACCACTGATTTCTGCTCCTGAGTCCGCGCCTTGCTGTAATCCTGCGCGAGGTTTTTCCGCCAGCGTTGCAACTCCGCCACCAGCACCTCATACCTCTCCCTGTCCGGCTCGACTTTCTTTGCCCCGGTGAAAAGGATCTCGAAAGCTCCATCTCTCTCCGCCTTCCAAACCCACCAGCCGCCAGTTCCCAACCCAGCGAGCAGGATCGCAACCAAAACCGCTTTCAGAGCCGACTTCACGCGCGTAGCTTCGTTCGCAAATCATTCCCATTCAATCCCTATGCTAAAAAAAGACCGCGCCGCCCACGCCCACAGGCGACTCGAGGAACTCTACCCGGAAACTCCGATCCCTCTGGATCACACCAGCCCCTACACCCTTCTCATTGCGGTACTGCTTTCCGCCCAGTGCACCGATGTCCGCGTAAATCTGGTCACCCCTGCCCTCTTCGCCCTCGCCGCAACCCCGGAGATCATGATGCATCTCCCAGTCGAGGAAATCCGCACCATCATCCGCCCCTGCGGGCTATCCCCAAAAAAATCCGCAGCCATTTCCAAACTTTCCAAAATCCTCGTCGAAAAGCACGGATCGTCGGTTCCGCAGAATTTCGAAGATCTGGAGGAACTGCCCGGCGTCGGCCACAAGACCGCCTCCGTCGTGATGGCCCAAGCTTTCGGGGTACCGGCGTTTCCCGTCGACACCCACATCCACCGCATCGCCAAGCGCTGGAAGCTCACTCAGGGGAAAAACGTCGTCCAGACCGAGCGCGACCTAAAAAGGCTCTTTCCCCGTGAATCCTGGAACAAGCTCCACCTCCAGATCATCTTCTACGGACGTGAGCACTGCACTGCACGCGGCTGCGACGGGAAAAGCTGCATGCTTTGCAAGGAGCTGTTCGCAACATGACCGACACCCTGCGGGAAATCTAGGCGTGACATCGGCAACGATCACATGCATTCTTTCAATACACTAACCCTCTTTTGTATCCCATGGATCATTCCCTTCAACGCATCGGCACCTCGCTGTCAAAAAATCCGGAACTGGGGAAACTTTCCCGCCGGGGCTTCATGCTCGCCACCGCAACCCTCGCAAGCTGCAAGGCGGCATCCACAGCTCCGGGTGCCCCGGTCAAGACCAGCCCCAACACCAGCTACCGCACCCCATCGCTTGGCGGCCCGGTACCCCGCAACAACGTAGGGAATCTCTCCAGCAATTTCTCCAAGGACTCCGGGATCACTTTCTCTCGTGTGCTCGTCTCCGGAAATTACATCGCGATGACGTTTGACGACGGCCCGCACCCGCGCAACACACCGCGCCTGCTCGACATGCTTGCGATGCGCAACATCAAGGCCACCTTCTACGTCATCGGCCGCAGCGTTGACCTCCATCCGGGCGTCCTCCGCAGGACGGTCGCCGAAGGTCATGAAATCGGCAACCACTCGCATACACACCGCCTCCTCTCGAAACTCAGCGACTCCGAAGTCCGCAAGGAAATGCAGCTTTGCCAGGACGCAGTCGGCCGCGCGACCGGCATACGCCCAAGCACCATGCGCCCGCCATACGGAGGCCTCCTCCAGCGCCAGCGTAAACTGATCCACGCGGAATTCGGATACCCGACCATCCTCTGGTCTGTCGATCCTCTGGATTGGAAACGCCCCGGCCCATCGGTCGTTGCGAGCCGCATCCTGAAAGGCACGACGGCGGGCGGAATCGTCCTCGCACACGACCTCCACTCTCAGACAGTGGATGCGATGCCCGCCACCTTGGACGGACTGCTCAAACGCGGCTTCAAGTTCGTCACGGTTTCCCAGCTCATCGCCATGAAGGCCGAACCCCCCGGAGCGCAGGCATCAAACGTGCCCGCCTCTTGAGCGAAACGCCTCCCCCCGATCAAGTGAGCCAGCTCAACTTCGGCGAGCGCTACTTTGCCACTCGTGAGCGAATTTCTCAGGTCATACAAGGGATTGCCGGGCTAGCCAGAGACACATCCACCGATCTCGGCGACTCTCTGGCCAACACTGCCTTCGAAAAGGAGCTCGGTGCGCCCTTCCTGTTTGTCGTCTGCGGCGAGGTGAATGCTGGGAAATCCTCGCTGATCAACGGCCTGTTCGGCAGGGAGCTTTGCAAGGTGAACATCCTGCCGGAAACGGACCGGGTGATCTGGTACCGCCACGGCGCTCCTCCCCACGACTCGGCAACCACGCCCTCACTGGAGGAGCGCTTCCGGCCCATCGAGTTTCTCAAGGATTTCAACCTCGTCGATACCCCGGGCACCAACTCCATCGTCAAGGGTCATCAGGAGATCACCGAACGCTTCCTGCCCGTCGCGGATCTGATCCTTTTCGTATTCCCCGTGAGCAACCCATGGGGCGGCGCCACCTGGAACCTGATCTCCAACCTTCCGAAGGACTGCCACTCCCGGGTCGCGTTCATTATCCAACAGGCGGACCAACGCGAACAGGTCGATATCAAGGTGATCATCGAGCACATGGCTGACCTCTCGATGAAGCGGATCGGGGTCGTCCCTCAAATCTTTGCGGTATCTGGAAAAATGGCCTTCGAGGCGAAACGCGCCGGGGCGTTCGCTGAGTCCAATTACAAGAAAAGCGGATTTCCAGCGCTGGAGGAGTTTATCAGCCGCAGGGTCTGCGACTCGCCGGAGCGGCGGGCGGCACTCCAGACATGGAGAAACAATGCATCCACCGCCCTCCGCAAGATCGAGGATCGCATCGAGGAACAAACACGGGTTCTGAACGATCAGAATCATTTCCTGGCTTCCCTGGAGGATGAAATCGACGCCATGCGCGAAAGACTGGTGAGTCGCCTTCCCCGCCACCTTGCCGGTGTCGCCGAGGTTTTCGAAACAGAGGCGGTCTGGGTCACCCGCTCCCTGCGGAAATGGCTCGGTCTCACCCGATCCGTCTTCCGCATCTTCGTCGGGGACCGCACCGGCAGCCAGACGGAAGCCCTCTTCATCGACCGCCTGCGCACGGCTGTCGAGGCGGTTGCGGAATCGGACGGCGCGGATGTCGTCGCCGCCTGCCGGAGCCACTGGGACGATCTCGACAGCCGCGTTCGCGAATCCATCGGAACGGGCATCGACGAGCAGGAACCGATCGACGAAAAACTCGCCCAAGCACGCCGCCGCTTCGTCCAGCGCATCGGCCGCGCCGCCCACCAGGCGATCGGCAATCTCCATGTCCGCAAGGACCTCGAGCGCGAGTTGCGGCGGCGCAATCTGGCTCTCAAATCCTTCACCGCAACCACACTGATTTTCCTAATCCTCGGTGCGCTCTGCGGGATATTCGGTTTTCCCTGGCTGCCCTGGATCTTCTGCGGGATCGCAATCGCATTCATCTTGAGCGGGACGGTCATCGCGCTCATCACCCGCCGCAAAATCTCACGCGATTTTCAGAACTCCCTGCTCGACACCTGCGGTGACTTCGCGGAAACGCTCCGAGCCGATTACGAGGACGGGCTTCGCATCTTTTTTCAGGATTACACCACATGCCTGAACTCGATACGAAAGCACCTCGCCCGCGAAAAACTCGCGGTCGAACCCAAGCTTGGGCGCTGGCACGACCTTTTCCTGACCCTGAAATCAATCGAGCAGGACATTTAGGAGTCGCGAAAAAATAAATGTGTCATTTCCGCGTAGAAATCAGCTCCGGCAGACAGGTATTCCCATCGGGTGACCTGCCTGTTGCCGGGCGTTATTCACTCCAATTTCGACTTGCCGTGGCAGGGCTCCTACACAAGGGGTAACCTGCTAATTTTGAAGAGATTTTGACCACAACGGGAGTGAAGCGGACATAGAGGAACTCACTCAAAACTATCCTTTCCTCAAGCCGCCGTCCCACCTTCGCGACAAGAACGAGAGCTCTTACCGCAGCGGATACTCCTCCAACAACACCTATACCTCGGACGGCCAATCCTGAGGCCCCGGAGTATTGGTTCACACCTCCTCAAGGCGGCGGCGGTGCCTGTGAACCCAGACGCTCTGCACCAGGCCGAGTAGGAACATACAGATCACCACAAAGGTTCCCGAGTAGCTGACGAGCGGCAACGGGATCCCCGTGATCGGCATCAGCAGAACACACATCCCGATGTTCTCGTAGATGTGCGCGAAAAGTAGCGCCACGACCATGCACACGATAAGTCGTCCCGCCACATCACGACTGTAGAATCCAATGAACAGCCCCTGCACAAGCAGGAGCACGAAGCACCCCAAGAGCAGGAGCATGCCGCGGAATCCGAGCTCCTCCGCAATCACCGCGACAATGAAGTCGTTGTGCGCCGTCAGGTGGGGGATGAATTTCTTGTCGTGCAGTGAACCCTTGTCGGCGGATGCCTTCCAGCCGACACCCTTCCAGCCCGCCTTCCCGACCGCCATGGAGACGTTGTGGGGCGCGTAGCCGTCACCCTGGATGTCAACTTGCTGCCCTTGCAGCATCCGCAACCAAAGATCGATCCGATCCGGCCCACGCTCGGACACAAGGGGCAGGATCACGAAATAGAGGATGGGCAGTATCCCGGCCGACACGAAGGAAATGAAACTCAGGAAGCGGAACGGGATCCCGGCAACGACCAAGGAAACGATCACCACGGGGATCCACACCAGGGCGGAGCCCATGTCACCCATTTTCATCACCAACAGGAATGGGATGGCAGACACAACCCCGATGACGGTGATCCGTACGAACGGGTCGCCGAGAATGCGGTGGAACTTTGGGAGATCCTGCATCAGCCAAGCGATCATGATGATACCCGATGTCACCCCAAGCTGCGCAGGCTGGAAGCTGAATCCGGCAATGCTGAGTCGGTGAACCTCGTCATCGGCTTGCATCGCCATCAGCATCAGACCGAGGCTGACCGCGTAGAGAGGGACACCCAACCAACGTATCCATTTGTAGTCAATGAGCGCAGCTGCAAAGTAGGCCACACTGCCCACCACGATCCAGTTTTTCTGCATCCATGCGTAATACGCCCCCGCCGAGCCGAACTCATTGAGCTTTTCCGCAGACATAGGCAGGTGCCTCGCCGCGCTCTCGATCATGAACACACCGAAGATGAGCAGCGCGTACATGACGAACACGAGCACCCAGTTCATCCCGAGTATTTTCCGTAAGAATGGCGTCATCTTCCGCTAGGCCGGACAACATATCCTCCCACTCGGCCTTGGCAAGCAGGCATCCAAAAACTCCGCATGCCGAGATCAGTGCCTGAAATGCCTGTGCCCTGTGAAGACCATCGCCATACCCGCCGCGTCGGCGGCCGCAATGACCTCCTCGTCACGCATCGATCCGCCGGGCTGGATGCAGGCAGTCGCTCCCGCGTCGATGGCGGATTGCAGGCCGTCCGCAAATGGGAACATGGCGTCGGAGGCGACAATGGAGCCCTTGAGATCGAGGCCAGCCTCCTTGGCTTTCCAAATTGCGATCCGTGAGGAATCCACCCGGCTCATCTGCCCAGCACCGATACCCAGGGTTCGGTCCGCATGAGTGTAGACGATCGCGTTCGACTTCACGTTCTTCACGATCCTCCAGCCGAAGCGCATGGCGCGGAGCTCTTCCTGAGTGGGTGGGCGCTTGGTCACAACCTTGCTCTCCAGATCGTCCAGGCCGAGCGCGGTGTGGTCGCGATCCATTACCAACAGTCCGCCGGGACTGGAACGGATCACCGGAGACTTCTTCGCTGAGAGATAGGCATCGTTGAGCTTCATCAGGCGGAGCTTCTTCTTCTTCTGAAGCAGGGCGCGGGCATCCGGCTCAAAGTCGGGAGCGATGATCACGTCAGTGAAGATTTCGGAAATCACACGGGCGAGCTCAAGTGTCAGGGGGCGGTTGGTGACGATCACGCCACCGAAGGGAGCCTGACGATCCGTCTCGAATGCCTTCTGCCATGCAAGTCGCAGATCCTCGTCGTCCTGGCCGACACCGCAGGGATTGGTGTGTTTCAGGATAGCCACCGTCGGTCGCACAAAATCGAGGATCAGGTCGGCCGCCGCCTCGATGTCGATGACGTTGGTGTAGCTCAGCTCCTTGCCTTGAAGCTGGGTGAAGCAGGAAGAGAAATTTCCGTACATCGCGCACTTCTGGTGCGGGTTGTCGCCGTAGCGGAGTTCCTGCTCAAGCGGCAGGCTCAAGGTGAAGGAACAGCCCGTCCCCTGGCGGCACTGGCCGAGGAAATTCGTAATCGCTCCGTCATACTGTGAGGTGCGTAGGAAAACTTTCACCGCAAGTTGTTCGCGCAAGCCCTTGGTGGTGTCCCCGCCGTTCTCGCGCATTTCCTCGAGAACAACCGGATAGTCGGAGGGAGAGACCACCACGGTGACGTGGGAGTGGTTCTTCGCGGCGCTGCGAAGCATCGACGGCCCTCCGATATCGATGTTCTCGATCGCCTCCCCCAAGGTGACTCCCTCCTTTGCGACGGTCTCCTCGAAAGGGTAGAGATTCACCACCACCAGGTCGATGGGAGGGATGCCGTGTTCCTTGGCATCGGCCACGTGTTGTGCATCGTCACGCCGGTGCAAAAGCCCTCCGTGGACCATGGGGTGAAGGGTTTTCAGGCGGCCTTCAAAAAGCTCGGGCGCGCCGGTGTATTCGGAAACGTCAATCACCTTCAGGCCGGCCTCCCGGAGTACCTTCGCGGTTCCTCCCGTGGACAGCAGCTCAATGCCCATCTCCGCAAGACCCTCCGCAAATTCAACCAATCCTGTCTTGTCGGAAACCGAAAGCAACGCTCGTGAAATAGCCATAATGTAGTGTTGGGGTGGAATCCATACAGCCGGAACGGCGACGGACACGCTCACCCGTATGCAACCACCGCCCCACAGGCAAGCGGGAATCCTCAACCATCCTCTATTGGGAATCCCCAACGCTTGAAATCCAACAGGTTCCGCATTCGAAACGAAACCTCACATTTCTACCGCAGAGCGTGGCGCCATGGACCTTTCCATCTTCCTTCGGAGACGCTGCAGGACGCGGATCCAAAGCAAGAACCTCCAGAATCACTCGCCGGGAACGCTCGTCGAGCATCGAAAAATCGCTTTCCGCCGATTCATCAAGCTTCACCTCAACCCGCTCCAAGGGCGCAGCTGCATATCCTTCCGCAGCATCCGGCAAGGCCTCAGCGTAGGGAAGATAGGGCTTCACATCATACACCGGAGTACCATCGACGAGATCGACCCCGGAGAAATGGAGAACCGGTGGATCCATCCCGTCCCCGCGTTCCATACCGATGCCATCAAGTCGAACAAGGGACAGTCCGAGTCCATTCGGACGGTACGTGGAGCGACTCGCAAACACCCCCACCCGGTCGTTGCCCCCAAGGCGGGGCGGCCTGACCGTCGGGTGCCAACCCTTTCCCGCCGTCTTGTGGAATCCGAAAACCAACCAGACATGGGAGAATCCCGTTAGCCCGCGCACCGCCTCGGCGGAACGGTATTTTGGTATAAACTCTAGCGAACCCCATGCGCTAGGGCAGAGCCCGGGCTGCCGGGGCACCGCGAACTTTTCCCCGAAGCAAGTCCTCAGAAAACCTATCGGTTCGATCTCCATCGGTTCCGGATCAGTCGGGAAAGCCCGCGCCCCGCTTGAGTTCGCGGCGCAGACAGCGAAAGAATCACTTTGTCTTGAAGTGCACCGAACCGTGCATTTGGCCGTTCTCCTTTTTGACCGTCCAGCTCATGGAATCGAACTCGCGGCAGGCCTCGATCACCTTCTTCATCTGAACCTTCTCGCGGTTGAAGCTCTCCAGTTCGTAATCTTCGGTGAACACTACGGCTGAATTCTTATCCACAACATTCAGCATTTCATCCGCGTAATCGGTAATCGCACTGAAGTTCACATAGAACTCAATGCCTCCACCGGTCTCACCGCCGGCCGCTGCCTTGCTCATCAGATCCAACGACTGGGTCTTCGAGGTGGACATCGCGAACCATTCGTCGCTCACCGTTACCGATGGCAGGAAATCATCCTGGAAAAACGGCATGGCGAAAAACCAGGTAGTCATGCCATCCTTTTCCGAACTGATCGGTTTCTGCATCGGGATCTTCTCACCCGTCATCTCGCTTACCTTTGCGAGCAGTGCAGTCGCACGCAGATCCATTTCCTTCCAACCATCCTTGATCTTGCTGCGATCAGTCACCGGCGCGATCATGGTGATCCGCGGCGCTTTTCCATCATCGACCAGTTCCTGAGGAATGCCGGGGATAGCAGGCATCGAGCCCTTGAGATCCATCACCACCGCCATCTCGTGTCCGAGCCCGTCCGACATCCCGTCGAGGGCGCTGTAGAGAGCGGCCACATCCGTGCGGAACTCCCCATCAAAGAGCTTCATATACTGCTTCAGCTCCGCCAGTTCCGGGGCGTCGATCTCAAGTTCGGAGAATTTGACCGTTGTCGCATACAACGTTTCAACGATCGCCTCAAGATAGTCGCCCATTTTCTCATCATAGCCGGCGTTGCTCGGGATATTCAGAAAAAGCATATTGTCATCGCTGTCTCCAAGGTGGGCTAGCTTGGTTTTCGCTCCCCATTCGACCGCGCCCTTATCGTATCCGCCGTAGCTCTCAATCTTCAGGCCGTCCTCCGCGTAGGCCACCAATCCCAGGTCGCTGGAAACGCCCAGGGCGAGGAGTTCTTTTTCACGATCCGCGACGATCTCGAGCATAGACTCAAGATCCCGTGTCACCCCCATGCCTCCGCCTCCGGAAATTCCATCCCGCAGGCCAAGTGCATAGGTTCCGAGACCGCCGGCCTCCTTGAACAACTCGTCCCAGAGTTCTTTTTCACCGTGGATCAGGGAAACGAGCTGCTTGTCCGCAAACGGATCGGCAAACTTGAGATTATCGGTCGCAACCAAGGAGTCCTTAACGTCTGCAGCGATTTTGAGGGATTCCTCAGAGCCGCCAATCATCATGACAACATAGTCGCCAACGGTACCAGTCACCACGACGAGGTTTTTCTTGGAAATCGACTTCAGAATACCATCGATCACCTCCGAACTCAGCATTTCCTCCATGTCCTCACGCTCTGCGTCCATCGTCTTGGCGATTTCAGAACCAAGCAGCTTGAATCCGGCGAATTGCGCCCCGCCGGTCTCGAAATCCACGGGAGCGACCATCTCTCCAGCCATGCCGAAAATCCCCATCCCGCCGTTGACCAATTGCAATGCCTGTTCCAACTCCTCTTCCTTCGCCCTGAAAGCAATATACAGGGGTGGCATCTCGGTCTTGTCGAAAAGCCCGATGCCCGACTCCGAATCCTCAAGCAGGTTTTTGATCAGCCCTTCGCCCATTTCGCTTTCAAGTTCTTCTGCGAACTCATCCATCTTCCCGGTCTTCGCGTAGGATTGTGCTGCCTTGCCAAGCGCCCTCGCCTGGAAATAAGCCATCCTGCGGTTGAGTGTAAGCAGTCTGCCTGTCTGCTCCCCCGCCGTAGCGCCGAGAGCGATAGTCACTTCCTGACCCAGCAGCACCCACGGACTGGGCTCCTCCATCATCTCCTCTTCCAGATCCCCGTCCAGGGGATCTTCGGCCTGCTCCGCATCCGGTGCGACCGCATCTTCGTCCTCCAGCAAATCCTCTTCGATCAAAGGGCCACCATCCTCAAGCATAGGGCCATCTGGCCCGGGAAGCATTCCGCCCATCCCGAGTTCCGATTCTAGCAGGCCGTATAGCTTCAGTGCCTTGAGCTGTTCCGCCACCTTCTCGGAATTGTAGACGGACATGACCATCTCCGTGTCCTTCGGGAGGAACTTCGCAAAGCCAAGTTTCGCTGCCCGCTCCTCGTCACTGAGCGAGGATTCGGCTTTCGGGGTGATCGCTTCCTTTACACTCTCAGCAACTTTCTCCACCACGGACTCCTCACCGCCACCGGTTCCGACGGTCTTTTCTTTATCCTTGCAGGAAACCGCACCAAAAAGCACCGACGCTCCAATCAAACTCGCACTACATTTCATTTTCACAGATCCTAGTAAAAACACCCTGCACAGCGGATCAAGCCCCAATCCCCGCGTTACATAAGTTTTACACGAATTCTAGGGATTCAGCTCGCTTGGGGTTTGAAATTCCGCACCCTGCGGTTAAACTAATCCATGGATCTATCCGATTTCCGAAAAGAATACTCTTCGCGAGGAATGCACCGCGAGGATCTCAGCCAAGACCCCACCGTGATGTTCGCCCAATGGTTCGCGCAAGCGACCGAACTGCAAGTCCACGAACCCAACGCCATGACACTGGCCACGATCTCGCCTGAGGGCATACCTTCCCAGCGCACCGTCCTACTCAAGGCGTTCGACCGAAAAGGTTTCACTTTCTTCACCAACTACGGATCCCGCAAAGCCGCGCACATCGCCGCCAATCCTTCCGTCTGCCTGCTGTTCCCATGGGTCACACTGGAGCGCCAGGTGATCATCCAAGGACACGCGGAAAAGATCTCTACCGCTGAATCCCTAGGATACTTCGCCACCAGACCCCGGGAATCCCAGATCGGAGCCTGGGTATCGAACCAATCCGAAGTCATATCCTCCCGCAAAATCCTGCTCCAAAAGATCGAAGAAATCAAAAGCAGGTTCAAGAATGGTGAAATACCCATCCCCTCCTTCTGGGGCGGATACCGCGTCGTTCCCGAAACGGTGGAGTTCTGGCAGGGCGGTCCAGCCCGCGTCCACGACCGCTTCCTCTACACGCACCAAACCGACGATTCCTGGAATATCGACCGCCTCTCACCCTGAAACCCTTGTCCGAGATGCTCCAAGCCCTCCCCTTCATCCGCTGGCCGCTGGCACTTCTGCCTTTCATTGCCTTCGTCCCCGCCTGCGCCGACAAGCCAGAGAAAGAACCTACTGAGAAGCAGCAAGAAGAGGCAAGTCCTCGCCTCGTCGGACGTGTCGCCTCCATCCCGGCTGACCGCAAGTTTGTCCTCATCCAGTCCTACGGCACCTGGAATATTGCGACGGGAGCCATCCTCACCACGCAGGGACCCGAGGGTCGTGCCGCAAACCTCCGGGCGACCGGAGAAAAGCTCGGGCAGTTCGCCGCAGCCGACATCCAGTCGGGCACCCTTGAGATCGGCGACGGAGTGTATTCAACCGTCAGCCGACCGGAGCCTGATTCCGAGCCGGAAACGAAAACCACTAAGGAGAAACCGCTCGAATCCGTTAGCGACGGAACGTGATGGCGGCAGCGCGAAGCTTTCCTCCTCGGGATTTTGTTAATCGGGGATAATCAGCCCGATAGCCTCCACCCATGAACCGCACCCTGTTAGCTTTGGCTCTTCTCTGCCATCCTCTTTCCGCCGAAACCGGAGTCTTCGCCGGCGCAGATGAGAACACGCCCACCAACCCATGGGAATATCCCTCTAGGTCGCCGGTAACCGGCTACGCCTACTATTTCCCGCTCGACGCATCCATGGTCGGAAAAGATCTCAAAGTCGTCCTACTGGGCATGAAGGGCGGCAGTAAAGACCTGCAGCCCTGACAGCCCCTTCACCGCAGAGCGAATGAAGATCACGCGCTGATCCGAAGCGCAAATTATATCAAGCCCGGCTGCAAAGCGGCATCGGCACGGTGATGACCTGCATCCCCGCTGCCTGGGCGGCGATCACGCCGGGAGGTGCGTCCTCGATCACCAGGCATTTCTCGGGCGACACGCCCAACAACTCGGCCGCTTTCAGGAAAATTTCCGGGTTCGGCTTGCCATTGGAAACATCATCCGCTGTCACCACCTCGTCGAACCAATCGGAGCATTCGAGAAGCTTGAGCGTTTTCTCCACCACGTAGCGGGAACCGCCGGACGCGACCGCTAGCGGCATCTTTCCTCTCAGTGATTTTGCGAAATCGGCAACCTCATCAATGAACTCCACGAGATGAAGCTTCCCGAGAAACGCCTCGCGCTTCGCCAGTGCGATATCCTCGGGGTCGAGTTTCAGGCCGTATTCGCTGTTTAGATCCACGACGATGTCGCGGGTGGGTCTGCCGCCCATTGCGAAGAAAACATCTTCGCGAAAAATTCCGCCCGCTCCGTATGACGCAAGCGCCTCGCACCAGGCATCGAAATGCGCCGGCATCGAGTCGACCAAGGTTCCGTCGCAATCGAAGATTACCGCCTCAAAACCATTCTTTGGAAAATTAATCTTACCTGCACTCGCCATGATGCGATACGAAATATCGGCCATCCCGGTTGTTTGCAAGACAGGATAGCTGAAACTTCGGTAACGGATGCGTCACATCCCTCTAACCGTTCACATCTCTCTAACCGTTCACAACGTGCCGGTGCCGTTAGGCCCCCCCGAGCCGGATCCAATCCGCCCCCCTCGTGCCGGGGCGGTAAATACTCGCCGGATCCTTGGCGATCAGCCCGCCATGCCCGTCGAGGATCGCCTGCTCGAAGTGGGTCTCGACACCGCGCGCATCATCAGCACTTAGCAAATTGATGATCGAAAAAATCCCGCCTAGTGGCAACCGCTCGAGCCTCGCTCTCCGCTCGGCCAAGGGAAGATCTAGCAGGACTTCCCCATCCGCCCACAGCAAATCGAACGCGACGTACCTGAGCGGAACGGAATCCGCCCCCTCGCCCGTCTCCATGAAAAGATCTCCCACCGCCCTGCGCTTTCCTATCCTCTTCTGCAAATCCGCGGAGCCCAACTTGCGACCCTCTGCGTGAGCAATCAGTTCGCCATCCAGGATAAAATCCCCTTCCAGTTTTGCCGCCGCTTCAATCAACTCCGGAAACTCCCGATCAAGCGGACGCAGATCCCGGGAAAACAACCCGATCTCATCTCCCGACTTATGCAGTTGGGCGCGGATCCCCCGGTATTTCGGTTCGAGCCAGAATGGCGGCGAAAACGGTAGATCGGGGAACTCCGTCCCATCATCTCCGGCGTCCCCTGCCAAGGCCGAAGCGAGCATGCACCGGATGGGAACAAGCGCCGTGGGAGTCGCCTCCAAGAGCCGACCATCTCTCGCCAAAACCGCAGTCATCCCCAGATCGCCGGTCAGCATGTTTGCTCCGAATACCTCTCCCGCATCTGCTTGAAATGCCTGACAGATCGCCTCTTCCACCAAATCCTCGTCGAGCCCAATTCGGAGATCCCTTGTTAATAACCTGATCACAAGTTCACTCTCCGAAGGATGCAGTTCAAACAAACGTTTCGAAAGTAAATCAACCTTACCGAGAGCTGATTCCATTTGCTCCATTTTAAGTAAAAATGTATATAACTCACTCAAAAGAATTGGATTAGGTGAAAGTGCAATTTCCTTAAATAGAATTCGACCCGCCCCAGCTATGTCATTCTGAGTCGCCAGTATCTGTTTGTATCGCTCCGGCTTCACACCCGGAACAGAAGCCAACGATCGTTTAATTGTCGGCTTTTCAATATCCAAGAGCCGCCTACCCGCCCGCCTCGGCAAGGCCTCACCAGTGAACCAGCGGGTGGCGCACGCCAGATCGTCCGACGACTCCAAGCCGCGAAGATAGTTCACCAGATACTCCACTTTCAAGACCCTGCTGCTGGTCTCCCCGACCAGACGGCAGACATCGGAAAAATCCGCCAACTGGCAGATCGGGCGAATGTGCCTGGGTGCCGCAGCCCCGACCGATGAGGCATGGGCTTTACCAAGTGAAAGCTCGAGCTGATCCCCACCCATCGCACACCAAGCATCCATTCCCTTCGCTCGCAATTCCGCCGCAAATTCCTTCGCATACCCGTGCACGGTCAGAACCCGTTTCGGACGTACCCGCGTCACGCATTGATGGAGACCCACGTGATCCGCATGGTCAGACATCGGGATGATTTGCTCGACCCGATAGCGGTAGAAAGCCCCCGGCTGAAGCGCCCACCCGGTCAGCATCGCGGTTCGCTTGTCCTTGAGCCCTCGCAGCAGCTTCGTACGGTCTGCATTCGGCGGAGCCACCACCGCTTGCCCCGGCAGTGCAAAGCCCTCGAAAACCGCTGGCTCTGGCAGATCCAGTCCCGCCTCCCGGCAGACATCCGTCATCTCGGCGACCTTGGGATGGGAGAGCACCGGTATCCCGTGCTCCGCGAGCAAAGCCACCGCCTCCTGCGCCTTGCCCAGCGAATACCCAAACAGTACCGGCGTCACCCCGTCCGCGATCGCATCGTTCACAAAGCGCAACACCATGGCATCGATCTCCATCTGCCCCGGGAAAACAAGGTGCGGTAGCCCGAAGGTGGTTTCCATGATCAACGTGTCGGCGTTGATGAAATTCACCGGTTGCGTCGTCCTCCCCCGCCTGACCTTAAAATCTCCGGTATATAGCAGGGTCGCGCCGTCCGATTTCCGCGTTACGTGCAGCATCGCGGAGCCGACGATATGACCGGCGGGCAGCATCCGCATCCGAAAACCGTCCCTCTCAATCATCGCACCGAACTCATGTGCGTCCAGCCGTGTCTCGGCCATATTGAAACGCGCCCGCAGCAGGCGCCCCGTGAGCGTGGAGCACAACGCCCTTTCATGTCGGGAAAAGTGATCGGCATGCGCGTGGGAAACGAAGGCAGACTCCTTCGCATCCCAAGGATCCAGCCAGAAATCCATTTCCGGAAGATAGAGCCCACGATTAAAAACCACTTCGATCACGGAGCCAGACTAACAAGGTTGAGCAAACCCGCAATTCCTTCCGCTCCTCTTCTAATACAGATTTTTCAACCGCAACGGGAGCGTAGCGGACATGGACGAACTGGAAACTTAGATATTTCGTCAAATGAACGAGAATCCACGCAGATGAAGAGGATATTTTAAAATTCATGTAATCATTCCTTTTTTAAATCTGCGTTTTTATGCCCTATGGGAGCATCTGCGGTTCACCTGCTTCAAAAGCAGATACCTCGACCCAACGTCAGGTTGCCAACGCGGCGGCACAATCCTATCATCCCCCCATGCCGGAACTGAAAAAGTGGTTCGACTCCGTGGAGACCGACAGGCCATTCGAGACATGCAAAGTCTGCGACCAGCTACTGCCTCTCGCCGCCGAATCCTGGGTCATCAACAAGCACTACCACCGGGGCGAATGCATCATGGAATACGCCGTCTGCGAAAGCTGCCGCGACGGGGTTTCGGGAAAATTCAGCGAGAGTTCCAAGACTGACATCCGCAGCTTTTTGGAAAACAGCATCGACTGGGAGCAGCGGATGACCGAGTGGATGCTCCTGCAAAACCCCGAAGAAAGGCTGGACGCATGCGTCGCCTGCCGCTCCCCGCGCGAAAAGATGGAGGGCTTCACGATTTCCGCCCAGTTCCGTCAGGACGGCAGCCTCATCGACGGTGCCCTGCCGCTACTCATGTGCTCGAAGTGCGTCGCCCAGGTCACCGCATCCCTTTCAAAGGAAAGCAGGAAGGTCTGGCAGGATTTCATCTCCGAACACTTCGAAGGCCCCGATTTAGAGGACATCGATCTCGGAATCTTCTGATTCGGTAAGGAGAAGGGTGTTTCCAAGCCCTTCTCACAAGCGGAGTCTTCTCTGCCTATCCTTTGCGAAGGAGGCGGAAACACCCTTATCCTTACCTGCCCATTCCTACTTCCCATCCTTCGCCCGCTGGAATCGGGAGCGTCGCTCGGAAGCGGCTTCCGGAAGAGACTGACGCCCGTCTGCCTTTTTTACCTCCGCCACCGGAGCTTTCACCTGCGGCTTCGATGGCTTAGTGACTTTTGACTTCGCGACCTTTTGCCGCTTCTCGATTTTTACGAACTCCGGAAGCTTCCAGCCTGTCCTCGTGATCAACGCATCAAGCAGAATCATCCCAATCAGGGTAATCCCGAGGGGAAGACCTAGCGGAGTGGCGGCGACATAGGGAGGTCGCAGCCAGGC
Organism: uncultured Verrucomicrobiales bacterium; assembly: GCA_905478925.1. Lineage (GTDB taxonomy): Bacteria > Verrucomicrobiota > Verrucomicrobiia > Verrucomicrobiales > Akkermansiaceae > Luteolibacter. The sequence continues at coordinate 40,655 of CAJQKQ010000012.1, read as the reverse complement.
CTCTTTCAAGTTGAGCAACTCTCGCCCGTCGGACTGGTGAGAAACCTGTCTCAGTTCCGCAAGTTGCTCCGACTCGAAGGCCCACTCGACGCTGGATCCCACACTCACTGGCCCGAAGCCGATCGCGTTGTCGCCGACCCGGATCGCGCCTTTCACAACACTGCCTTCCTCAAGGTCGCGGCTCAGCGAGAAATGACCCGGCGCGAGCCGCCGCCATGGCAGTTCGTAAATCGCCCCCCCGGCATCGTCCTGGAGCTTTACGGTCGGCGGATCCTTGCTCAGGCGCTCGCCCCATTCCTCGACATCGTAGAGCAGATCCAGATCCAGCCGCGTGCCCTTGACCTTATGACGGATCGCGATTCCCGGTGGTAATTCCTGCCCCATCAGGAACCGTCCCAGTGTCTGCACAAAATCTCCGTATCCCGGCCAATTTCTCACCTCTTCAGAATGCTCACCGCCAAGTGGAAACGACACCGCTGCCGTCCTGCCCAGCCCTCGCCGCGCGTGCGCCACAAGCGGCGCCGCATACTCATCCTTGGAGACCAGCGAAACCGTCGTATCCTTCCGCGCATACGAGAGATTGTAGCCGCCCACCGCTTCCATCCAATCCAGCGGCTTCGGGGAAATTTCACCCCAGCGCCCGGACGCAAGCGCCGGCACCGGTTCCTCGATGAACGCGGACCGAGCGATCGTCACCGTCTCCTGGGCGAAAATCTGCGGGATGTCCATCGGCCTGTCGGAAAAGAAAATCCGTCCGTTGCCGAGCTTCGCGATATCCTCGCAGAGCTTGGCGTCGATATCACCCTTCGTCCCCAAGCCTATCACCGAAACGGTCGCGCCTTCCTTCGTCATTTCCGCCAGAAGCTTCCGGTAATCCCCCGGCTCCTCGGTGTCCTGCGTGTCGGTAAAAAGAATGAGATGTCGGGTGCCGGCCTTCGATTTCCGGAGTTCCTCCCAGCCAGCTTTCAGACCCGTGTAGGCGTAGATTCCACCGCCGCCCGCACCGATCTTCGCAACCCTCCCAGAAATCGCCTTTTGTTTCCCTCCTACCTTGGTGAGCGGCACCACTTTACTCGGCTCACTGTCCACCGCAAACACCGTGATCTGATCCATCATCCCTAACAAATTCACCGCAGCGATCGCCCCGGAGTTCGCGAGATCCATCTTCGTTTTCCCGCCCGCCACACCCATCCCCATCGATCCGGAACGATCCATCACGATCGCCAGCGCAACGGCCAACTTCCTGTGCTCGGATTTCAGCTCCATCGAGACCGGTAGCAGTTCGTCGATGTCGGATTGGAAATATCCGCCGGAACCGAACGAGCGTTTCCCGCCGGCCATCAGGAATCCTCCACCCTGTTCCCTCACGAAGAAATCAAGGGACTTCATGAAATCGTTCGGGATCTCGTGCGCCGGGATGTTATTAAAAATCACCGCCTTCGTCCCGCCCAGCATACCGGGTTTGAGCTGGTTGAAATCGCTCACCACCTGCACATCGAAATCCATGTCCGCCATCGCCTTCGCCATGGGGTCGTCGTTGTATTTCGTAACCAGCAACAAGCGCGGCCCGCCGGTGATCTCGATCCAGCGCTTCATCCGGTTGTTGCCGGGGTGCGCGTCCTTATCTGGGCGGATCTCCGCGTCGTATTCATACGCACCCACCTTTCCGATCCGATCCGTGAACTCCACCGTCGCATTCCCGTCCTTCACCTCTACTTCGGTCTCCACCAAAGTTTGGCCGTTCCTGCGCAGGATCAGCGGCACCTTCCCATCCTCATTTCCACGCACCAGGACGGAGATCAGGAACGGCTCACCGAGCTGGACCCGCTCGGGAAACGAAAGCCGAGCCAGACGCATATCCTCGCTCGTCTCATCGCGTATCAGCCGGAAATCCAGGGGAACGCCGCGCTTCCGAAGCTGCGCCGCCGCCTCGGTCAGTGGCTCGGTCGAGTAGCCATCCGTGAAAAGAAGAACCCGGGTCGGCTTCGTCTCATCGACCTTCGCCATCAAGTTCGAGAGCGCCAATCCTGTCTTGGTAAGTTTCCGGGAGCCGGTGAAGGAGGAGCCGTCGATCCCCGCATCCGCCACCTCCGCCGCAAAGTTGACGAAACGCAGCGTGTCCTTCCGTCCCGGCTTGTGCTTCTCCAAAATCCTGGTCCACTCCGGGAGCCCTTTATCGATCAGGTCTTCGGTCGATTCCGATCTATCAAGCAGCACCACGAGATCCAGCGCGTTCTGCTGTTTCCGCATACTCGGCTCCGCGAGCATCGTCGCCACCAGCAACACGATCACGATACGCAGCGGCCGGAACAGACCCAGATGCGGCCAAAACCACCCCAACAGCCCCACCAAAGGGATCAGCAGAAAACTCTCCGGATAATCGAAACCCATGCGCGCCCACTCCACACGCTTTGGCAACATCTGGCAAGGAGGGGCTGACACCAGTCTGCCCTGACGAGCCGGATTGTCGTGGCAGACTGGGGTCAGCCACGACAAAATCAACGCATTCTCCTCGACCAATCCCGTATCGCAAGACCGAGATAACCAGCGGTATCCGTCGCCGTGCAGGGACTCCCATTTTCCAAAAACGAAATCTCCGCCGCACGCCCGCAAAGCCATGCACCGAATGCTGCCGCATCGAAAGTTTCCATTCCCCCTGCGAGCAAAGCACCGAGGACACCGGAAAGCAGATCACCCTGCCCCCCGTTCGACATCGCGGGTGTGCCGGTGGAATTGATGCGCAGCGAGATACCGCCTTTCGCGACAATGCTGCGGGCACCTTTGAGCAGGAGCACGGCCTCCGTTTCCGAAACGAATCCGCGCGCTGCGTCTTCACGGGAAAACCCGGAGAGCTCGGGAGCCATCCTTGCGAACTCGCCGGGATGCGGGGTGAAAATGTGGGAATTTCCAGTTTTGATCCCATATTTCGAAATCAGATCGAGCGCATCCGCATCGATCACGGTCGGAACCTTTGCTCCCGAAATGAGGTTCGCCAACCCGTCGGCGAATGCGTCATCCGATTTGCCAAGACCCGGCCCCACAACAACCGCATCGAAATTTTTCGTTAGAAGAGCGGAAGGATCGTCGCACGGGGAAAGCATGGCTTCGAGTGGCAGGCGGGAACGGATCGCATCGCATGCGTTGGAAGGTGCATGGAGCGTGACGAGTCCTCCACCCGCGTGAACCGCCCCCATTACGGAAAGCAGCGCAGCACCGGTGAATTGCGGGGAACCGGCGACGATCGCAACGCGCCCCGCCTGGCCCTTGTGAAAATCGAAGGGGCGTGGACTTTTTCCAAAATCCATCGTCTGTGGAGAAATTAGCTCCATATCACCCCCGCCATCAACCTCCAGTCCATCGACGGGAACGAGGTGGAGCGCTCCAGTGACGTTCGCGGCACAGCCCAGAAGTAAGCCCAGCTTGGCGGCACCGATCATAAAAGTCGCATCCGCCGTCACCGCACCGGGAAACACCTCCCCGCTGTCGGGATCGGTTCCGGTTGGCAGGTCGACGGCGGCGATGACCGCGCCACGAGTTTGGCGGAGGCCGTTCATTTCTGCAATCAAATCGGAGATGGAGCCACGTGGTGCGCCCTCCGCACCGATACCTAACAGCCCGTCAAGCAGGAGCAGCGGACCGGGTGCGGCGTTCACCGATTCCTCAGGAACAAGGCCATCCAATTGAGCCATGGACAAGCCCGCAAGTTCGCTTACCGGAAAGGCGGATCGGACGACGATCTTCCAGCCAAACGTATCCCTCATGACGTGGAGCGCAATCAGGGCGTCGCCGCCGTTATGCCCCTTGCCGATGTATGCGACGGCGGTGCCAGTTTCAGGAAACGCCCGCCCCAGCGCCTGACCAAGCGCTTCGCCGGCTCGCGCCATCAGTTCCGCCTCAGAGACCCCGGCGGCCATCACGCTCGCCTCGATCGCCCTCATTTCCGCCACAGTGACAGCTTTCATGGAGTCAGTCTGGCACGACATCACCCTGCTTCCAACCCGGAAGCGTCTCCGTAAGGATGCCGTCGATCCGCTTCCTCTCCGAGCCACTCAGCCAGTCGATCCGCTCGTTCTCTCCATCGAGCGCAGCTCTCATCTTGAAAATTACCAGCGCCTTCACGGTCGGTGGCAATTTCCTGAAAGCATCCGAATACACCATGAACGAGCAGCGTCGCTTAAAGATTCGCCCGTAGAGCCGAAAATCCGCCAGCGAATCCCCGTCTTCGGTTTTCGGGTAGCGTTCCACAAACGCGTTCTGGAACGCCTCATCCCCATCGACGCCCTCCCCGATGTCGGCCTCATCTTTATAGAAAATATAGTCAGTGATCTTCTCCGCCCACGATTCCGCGACGAGGCCGGCCGAGCCGTCGTTGGGATCCGAATCGGGATCGATGATCTCGGAAAAATGTCGCGATCGGCGGTAGTTCAACGAGGCCGCATTGAGAAGCGTGTGCATCTGACATTGGTGCTCAAGCACGAGCAGCGAAACGATATCACTGGTTGGGCGGAGGTATTTGGAAACATCGAGCTGCCCCTTCAGATCCGCCACCTCCCCCCCGTATGGATTGGCCTCGCCCTCCTCCGTAAAAGTCAGATTACCAAGATGCGCAATGGCGCTCTGTCCCGTGACATACCACCCGCCCCACCGCTCTGCGAGCGGAGTTTCATGAGCCACATCCGTCGTACCGAGATGCAGAAGCGGATGCCCGGATTCGTCGGGAAATACCGACCGGATGAGCAGACCCGGCACATTTTCTGTACGCGAGGTCGCGTGGCAGGACATGCAACGGTTCGTATCCCGCTCAATTCTCAGACCCCGTTTCCGATCCGACCCGACGAAGTAAAACACCGGCCCAAGGACTGGATCCTGCACCACCGCTTCGATCGCTCCGCCCGGAACGTATCCGACATAAGCGTTTTCCGAAAAATACAGTGCCCGCGGATTGGTGGGGCGGATCAGGTCGTTCTGAAGGCTCGTTTTCGAAAACACCAGAACCTGCGACTCCTCGGGTACATCGAGAAATTTCAGGACGAAACGCAAACGGTCGAGACCGCCCGTCATCGGCACCTCGGCCTTGCCGGAAGCCAGTGCAGCGGAGAGTTCGGTCAGCTTGTTGGTAGCAAGCGTATCGGAATAGCGGATCGGGGCTCTGTCCCAGAAATCAACGTGCCCCTGCGCACGGCTCCGCACCTGCAACCCCGCGAGGAGTGACATTATAAGAAAGGTGGTTCCAGTTTTTTGCATCGCATCAGAATACGCAGGGGATGGCAGAATCCCACACCCCTTTTCGCTCAAAAGCTGCGCATGAATTCCCATCCACTAGGAAATCCCGTGATCTTTCCTTTGTATTCTCCCCTTTACTGCTAGAGTTACGAGCATTCGGGAACATGCCACACCGCACACACTCCGGATGCGATAAACAACCAGAAAACAGCCATGTCATTGAACATTACAGAAGACCGCAAGATGAAAGACCTGATTGGCCGTGTCGGAGACGATGTTTCCCAGCTCAGGAGCGATATCACATCGCTGTTCTCCCATACCGGCCGCCACGCCCTTCCCGAAAGCGCACGCGAACTTCGGCAGCAGGCAAGGCAGCAGCTCAGCGCAAGCGGTGAATACGCCGCATCGCATCTGCGCTACCTCCGCGAAAATCCGAGACGATCCTCCGTCGGCCTTCTCGGTGGCCTGATACTTCTCGGCGCCGTCGGCACCGGGATCTTTTACCTCTGCAAAGGCAGACTCCCATGTTGTTGCAGTGAGGATGGATGCTGCGAAAACGAGGTAGAAGAGGAAGGCGATGACGCGAACGGAGAACCCTAGTGTCCTGTAAATCCTAAGATGGCGGATGGGGGCGGATGGGGGCGGATGGGCTTGCGGGCTTTTGTTTGAAACGGAGAAAGCGGAGAGAAGACGGAGAAAGCGGAGAAGAATGTCTGTATTTCCAACTCCGTGACCTCCGTTTCTTCTCCGTTGCCTCCGTTTTAAAATTGGCCGACTCAGAATCAAGCTCTCACCCTTACCGGTAAATTCTATCCCCCAGATAAGATTTTACGCAGCACTAGTTTGCGCGTAATCGGCACTCATTCCACTTGGTTTCCAAAATCCGCCCGCTACTCTCCGTCCCGTGGTCGAGAAAAGTGATTTGCGCGCAGTCCTGCAATACATCCCCCAGTTCCGGGGAAAGATCTTCTGCGTCCTCATCGAAGCAGGCCTGCTGCCGGAACCCGCCGTCGCGGAAACACTTCTCGATCTCGCGGTTCTCGAAGACCTAGGCGTGAAACTCGTCCTCGGCGTCCTTGGCGGCGACCTGAAAGATCTCTACGACTGGACGCTTGAATGCGAGATCAAGGCCGCCCGCGTCACCCGCCCGATCGATGACGAGGATGCCGCCCAGGAGGTAATGGAAATCCTCCAGCGCGGACAGTCAGCCATCATCGATGCATCCGGGATCGGCGCGCTCGACCCGAAGGTTGTCGGTTTCGCGAAGCGGATCGGTGTATCCAAGCTCATCGCCCTCCTAGAGGAATCCATCCTCGTAAACGGCCAACCCGCCCACGCGATCCGCTCTGCCGACGTCCCTTGCGTGCTCGAAACTGAGAAAGTCGATGGCCGGGAGCTGCTGCTCGCCGCCGCCGCCGCCTGCAACAGCGGAGTACCCCGTGTCCACGTACTCAACGGCCGCCAGCAGGGCGTGCTCGTCGACGAGCTTTTCTCCAACGAAGGCGTCGGCACCATGGTTCACGCCGATAGCTATCGCGTCATCCGCGAGCTTCGCGAAGATGACATCCCCGAACTGCTTGGCATGATTGGCCGCGTCGTCCGCCGCACGAAACTGGTACCGCGCAACTACGAGGACATCAACGCCAACATCGCCGATTACCACGTCATGACCATCGACGACAATGTCGTAGGATGTGTCGCCCTGCATGAGTATGGCGAGGAAAACTGCGCCGAAGTCGCCTGTCTGTATGTCAAGCAGGCACACGAAGGTCGCAAATATGGGGTGGAACTCGTCGCACATGCAGAAGAGCTTGCCCTCGAGCGCGGCATCCCACGGGTCTTAGCCCTGACCAACCGCGCCGCAGATTTCTTCCGCCGCACCGGCTACATGCAGGTGAATCTTTGCGCCCTACCCGCCCCCCGGCGTGCCCAGTTCATCGCCAGCGGCCGGGATTCCCTGGTCTTCGAAAAATCCTTTTCGGAGTGAGCCAGGAGTCGCTGACACCAGTCAGCCACGCCATACGCCTTGCGCCACTCCGGAAAACCTGCTCTCCTCCCGGCATGTCGATTGCATTCAAGGAATGGCAGGTGATCTGCGACGCCCTCGCCTCCGGCCGCCAAGCCATCCTGCTCCGCAAGGGCGGGATCCATGAGGGCCGCACAGGCTTCAGCTTCGCCCACGAAATGTTCTACCTCTTCCCGACAAAATTCCATGCCCAGACGGATCACGTCCGCGAGGGAAATTTCACCCCGGAACGAGAGTGGCAGGTAGGCGACAAATTCCGTATCACCCATCATGCCGAGGCCTTGTATGCGGTGACCCTCACGGATTGGTCCCAGCTCGAGGCACTGCAACCCTATCATATCTATACCGAAGAGACACTGCGTGAGCGCTTCGATTGGGAGGGCAAGGGCATGTCCTCGGGAAGTATCCATCTCGCCTTCGTTCGGATTTCAAAACTCAAAACGCCCCTAGAACTGACTTACGACAAACGCTTCGGAGGTTGCCGCTCATGGCTCGAACTCGACGAACCCGAGCCGGAAAACACCATCCCCGTGCTTGCCAAGGATGCCTTCGCTAGCCTTTTTGAGATGGTTTCCCAGATCACAAAGAGCTCAGCAACCCTCTGAACACCATAACTCGACCGATATACTTAGGATTTCCTAAGTATCTCCGTTTTTTTGGGTTGCCGACGATAATCACTTCGATTACAAGTCATGAGTCTTTTTTGGCAATAAGCAAACTGCAGGACAGCCTCCTTGCGGAATTCTAACCCAGAATATGCCATTCCATCACAGAAGTATGAGATCATTCCATCTTTCAACACTGGCCGCCATCGCCGCCCTTCCCTTCCTCGCCAGCTGCGGCCCGAACATCAATATCCTCTCGAAAAGCGATATTACGTCTCACGGGCATAACATTCACTTCTCCCCGAACCAGAAGTTCAATGCGACACCACCTTCCTCCTCCTTGCTTTCGGCAGCAGCCAGCAAGCCGAAGGATAAGCATTCGATGCCGATCTACCCCTTCTCCGAGCGCAACCGAATCGTTCGCACGACCGCCTACACCTGCTCCGAGGCCGATCACCTCATCTACGGCAGCAAAAACGCCGCCGGCACCAACCTCCGCTACTCGAAGCGTGTCCGCAGTGCCGCTGCCGACTGGTCATTCTACCCTGTTGGAACCGTATTCCGTATCAAGGGAATGAAACAGCTCCACGTCGTCGATGACTACGGCTCGGCCCTCACAGGAACCGGCACGATCGACATGTATCAGCCCAGCAAGAATCTCATGAATCAGTGGGGCAGGCGGAATGTCCAAGTCAGCGTCGTACAGTGGGGATCTTTCAAGCGCAGCGCGGAGATACTCAGCAAGCGCACCAAATACTCACACTGCCGCCAGATGCTCTCGAATATCACCCGCCAGCGTCCGGATCTTAAGAACGTCGCCAAGCGCTAATCCAAGGCTTCTGGTTTCTTTGCGCTGATTCACTGCACCGGCGCCGTCAACCGGGCGGCACGGCACGCCGCCCTGAACAGGAACGGCTTGTCCGTAAACTCCTCTTCCCTGACCTCCACGCAAGCCTCGAAGTCGCTTTCCAGCATTTCGTCAACCTGTTGGACAAACTTCCGGTCGGAAACAAATGCCGTAATCTCGAAATTCAGGCGGAACGAACGGTTGTCCAAATTCGCAGTGCCAACGGCCGCCATCCTGTCGTCGATGAGTATCACCTTCTGGTGCAGGAATCCCCGCTGGTAGCGGAAAATTTTCACCCCGTATGGGATCGCCTGTTCGTAATATGTATACGCTGAAAGCCATACCAGAATGTGGTCGGCACGGTCGGGCAGCATGATACGGACATCCACACCGCGGATCGCGGCCAACTGGAGCGCGGTCATAATCCCTTCGTCCGGGACGAAATAGGGACTCGCAATCCACAATTTCTTGCGTGCCGAGTTGGCGGCTTCGGAAACCAGTAGTTTCCACGAATCCAGAGGATCAGCCGGACCCGTCGGAATCACTGCGGCGATCTGGTCGGCCTCCTCAGCCACCCCCGCCCACGCGAGTTCTGGAACCCGGTCGCACGCCCAGAACCAATCCTCCAGAAACACCAGTTGCACTGCCTCAACAGCAGGACCTTTCATCAGCAAGTGGGTATCCCTCCAATCGCCGAACCGCTTGTCCCTTCCCAGATACTCATCCCCCACATTGAGCCCGCCGATGAACGCCTTCTTCCCGTCGATCACAACGATCTTGCGATGATTTCTGAAATTTATCTGAAACCTCGACCACCAATAGCGGTTCGCTCCGAAGGACTGGCACTCCACACCCGCGTCCTTCAACTCACCTAGGAAAGTCGATGAGAGCTTGTGCGAGCCGATCTCGTCAAAAAGGAAATACACCTTCACACCCTGCCGCGCCTTTTCGATGAGCGCCCGCTGGAATTTTCCGCCCACTCTGTCGTTCTTTATGATGAAGAAATTCACGCAGATGTAATTTTCCGCAACAGCGATTTCCTCGAAGAGTCGGGCGAAAGTCTCCTTACCGTCGATGAGCAGGTCGAGCGAGTTGCCGCGCGTGAAAGGCAGCCCGCCAAGTTCCTCCGCCGCACGCTCGAAAGCATCCTCCTCGGGAAGATCCACCGCATAGCTACCCAGGCGCCGGTACATGTCAGAAGCCAGTTTCCGGAGCTCATCATCATTGCCGCGCCGCGCCCGGACATAGCCTGAAAACTTATTTCTACCGAGCAGCCAGTACAGCGGAATCGCAAGAAATGGCATCGTCAGGAGCGACACAACCCAAGCGATTGTCCCCTGCGATGTCCGGGTGTGCATCAGTGCGTGGAGGATGTGGAGAAAGCCAAAAACATAGAAAACAACGATCGCCAGTAACCCCAACAGCGTTGTCGGCTCGATGCCTACAAATTCGAACATGGTGACAGGATAGGGAGATTTTTCGAACGGGCAAGCCGCACCCTTACCCCCGATCCGATTTTGCGGCTTCTACCATCCCCGGTGCGCCTGTAGGATCTCCCTATGAATCAATCCGAAGTCACACCAAAGAACATCGTTCTTATCGGCTTCATGGGCAGCGGCAAATCCACCGTGGGACGCCAGCTCCATCAGCGGCTCGGCTATCCCCTCTCGGACATGGACCAGCTCATTGAACAGACGATAGGAAAAAAAATCACCGCGATCTTTAAGGAGGAGGGCGAGTCGGCCTTCCGGGATTTCGAAACTTTGAAGCTCCTGGAAATCGCCAAACAGACTGACACGCGGCACATTATTTCCACAGGAGGCGGCATCGTCATCCGCCCGCAGAACCGCTCGCTTCTACGCAAGCTCGGCTATGTCGTCTGGCTCCATGCACCGGAGGATGTCATTTACCAAAGAACCTCCCGAAACCGTGACCGGCCGCTCCTCAACCAGGAAAACGCCCGCGAGCGCATCGCTTCCCTCATGGAAGAACGCAACCCATGGTATGAGGAAACCGCCCATCTCAAGATCGATACCGCAGGGCTGGATTCCAACGAGATCGCCACCGGAATCCTCGAGAGCGCGAGATACTTTTTCACCCAACCCGCATGAGCGAGAAAACTGTCAAAGCCTGGGCTGCGGAGCTGGGCTTCGATGACTGCCGCATCGCCCCGGCAAAAATCGCCACCCACGCCGATGATTTCCATGAGTGGTTGGCCGACGGAAGAAACGGCGACATGGCATGGCTCGAGCGCAACCCCGCTCGCCGCGCCGACCCCCGCGAAGTCCTCCCTGGATGCAAATCCGTCATCACCCTCGCCATCAACTACTACACCGGCGAATCCCCTTTCCCGGAAAACCATCCCGCGGACTACCGAATCGCCCGCTACTCCTGGAACAACGACTACCACGACCTCGTCGAGAAACGCCTCGCCGAATTCGATGCGAAGCTAAAGGAACTCGGCGGCACCCAGCGCTACTACGTCGATACCGGCCCCGTGCTGGAGCGTGATTTCGCCACCGACGCCGGCCTCGGTTGGAGCGGGAAATCCACCGTCCAGATCCACCGCCATCTCGGCACCTGGTTCTTCCTCGCAGAGCTACTCACCACCCTCGACCTTGCCCCGGACAAACCATTCGGCGACCACTGCGGGAAATGCACACGCTGTATCACCGCCTGCCCCACTCAGGCCATCACCGCCCCCCACAAACTCGACGCCCGCCGTTGCATCTCCTACCTCACCATCGAGAACAAGGGCTCCATCCCCCTCGAATTCCGCCGCGCCATCGGCGATCGCATCTACGGCTGCGACGATTGCCTCGACGCCTGCCCTTGGAACCGCTTCGCCAAGGAGTCCCGCGAAATCTCCTTCCAGGCTCGCCCCGAAATTTTTTCCCACACCCTCCGCGATTTCCTATCCATGGATGTAGAGGATTTCCGCCGCGTCTTCGCAAAATCTCCCATCAAGCGCATCAAACGCCCTCGCTTCCTCCGCAATGTCTGCGTCGCCCTTGGAAACACGGGCACTCATGAAGATATTTCAGCCCTAAAACAAGCAGCAGCAGACCTCGACCCACTAATTTCGGAGCACGCAGAATGGGCAATTCAGGAGATCCATGCACGCGGCATTGTGGAACAGCCCTAGATTTCCCCTTCCCTCGCCATTTTGCCCTTTTCGGGCGGCTCCAAGTTCGCTGTATTCGCCGTGCGGAAATGGAATTTCCGCTACACCGCCCCATTTTCACATGCTCATCCTCCTTGTTGCCCTGCCAATCTTGGCATTCCTTGCGATCCTTCTCGGTGCGCCGGCGCGCTTGACCGCCGTCGGAGCCGCCACAATCAACCTAATTCTAGGCCTCGGCTCGATTTTCTGTTGGCAGTCGAAAGCATGGGAGTTCTCCCTCCAGGTTCTCGAGAAGCCCGCCATCCACCTCGCCTTCGGCTACATCGACGGCATGAGCCTCGTGATGGTGATTCTTTCCGTGATCGTCACCCTCGCCGCCGTCCTTTCCGGCAAAGCCCCCGCAGGCAGCGAGAAACTCTACTACGGCTCCTCCCTCCTCATCGCAGCCGGAGCCATCGGCGCCTTCGCCTCCACCGACCTATTCTTCTTCTACGCCTTCCATGAAATGGCGCTCATCCCGACCTTCCTCATGATCGGCATGCTCGGCCGTGGCGACCGCCGGGGCATCGCATGGAAAATTACCATCTATCTCGGCCTCGGCTCGCTCGTCCTCCTCGCCGGCCTCGTCTGGCTCGCCTCTCTCGCAGGCACCTTCGACCTCAGGGAAATGAAAGATGCCGCCGGTGTGATCGACCCCGCTGCACAGAAAGGCATCGCCGCACTGCTGATCGTCGGCTTCGGCACCTTGGTTTCGCTCTTCCCATTCCACTCCTGGGCTGCTCCCGCCTACGCCAGCGCCCCTGCTCCCACCGCCATGCTCCACGCAGGTGTGCTTAAGAAATTTGGTCTCTACGGCATGCTCCGCATCGCCGTGCCGCTTGTCCCGGATGGCCTCCAGTTTTGGCTCACTCCGCTGCTTGTCCTCCTGATCGGAAACATTCTCTGGGTCGGACTCGTCACCATCGCCCAGAAGCGCCTAGACACCCTCCTCGGCAATTCCTCAGTGATGCACATGGGATACATCTTCCTTGCCATCGCCGCCCTCATCGCCGTTCCGGAAAACACCCTTGCCGCCCCCGCCGCCATCGTCCTGATGTTCGCCCACGGCATTTCCATTGCCCTGCTCTTCGGCCTCGCCGATCGCATCGAGCGCAGCACCGGCTCGCTCGACCTCTCCGACATGGGTGGCCTCGCGAAATCCGCCCCCGGCATGGCCTTCCTATTCGGCATCGCCGCGATGGCATCCATCGGCCTCCCCGGCCTCGCAAACTTCTCCGGCGAAGTCCTCGTCTTCCTCTCCGCTTTCCAAGACTACACTCCCGCCGACGGCCTCGGCTCCGTCCAGATTGCCTGTATCCTCGCCATCTGGGGCGTCGTCATCTCCGCCGTCTACATGCTCCGCGCCTATCGGAACATCTTCCAGGGACCCGCCGTCAAATCCACCGAAAATGCCGCCGACCTCACCCTCGTCGACCACATCCCAGCCGTCCTCCTCATCATCGCCCTCCTAGCCGTCGGCATCTACCCCAACCTCATTCTTAACCTCCTGAATGTGGTGAAGCTCTAAATCCAAAGCACGAAATTCCAAACCCCCGAGTCATCATCTTCACTCTTCCGTTTAGGATTTAAGATTTAGAATTTAAAATTTTCCGACCATGCCCGCCTACTACCTCGAAGCTCTCACCGTCACCCTCGGTTTCATCATCCTCCTCGCCGAGGCCTTTGTCCCCGCGAAGAACAAGTCCCTCGCTGGACTCGTCGGTGCCGCAGGCCTCACCGCCATACTCATCCTTACCTTCTTCTCCATCGGCCCCGATTCGAAACCCGATGCCGCTTGGGCAGAATGGCCGCTCTGGAATTTCTACCAATTTGATTCCCTCGCCCGCTTCTACAAGATTTTGGCACTCCTCACCACCGCCCTCGTCCTCCTCATGGCCGTGGATTACCGGAAGATCCTAGCCCGTTTCACCGAAGACCCCACCACCGAGGAAGGCACCGGGGAATTCTACTCTCTCCCCATCTTTGCCTGCGCCGGCATGATGTGGATGGCCTCTGCAAAAGACCTCGCTGGAGCCTTCGTCGCCCTCGAACTCGTCACCATCACATTCTACATCCTCGTCGCCTTCATGCGCCGCAACGTCGGCTCGCTTGAAGCAGGAGTGAAATACCTCATACTCGGCGCGCTCAGCACCGGCTTCCTCGTCTACGGCATCGCCTGGGTCTACGGTTCAACCGGCACCATGAGCCTCGCCCTCCTTCCGGAAAAAATCGCCGGCATGGAAAACACCGTCCCTCTCCTCTTCGGCATCGCACTGGTTCTCGTCGCCCTCGGCTTCAAAGTCGGCGCCGTCCCCATGCAAATGTGGATCCCCGATGTCTACCAGGGCGCTCCCACCCCGACCACTGCCTTCCTATCGGTCGGCTCCAAAGCCGCCGGATTCATCCTGCTGATTCGTTTCCTCACCCCATTTCTCGGTGAATCTTCCCCCGTCCGCAGCCAGGTGCTGACCATACTCCTGATCATCGCCGGGGCGACCCTCCTCTACGGGAACCTCGCCGCCATCCCACAGACAAACTTCAAGCGCCTCCTCGCCTATTCCTCGATCGCTCACGCCGGGTTCCTCATCCTCGCCCTCGCCGCATGGCAACCCGTTTCCGGCAACAACATCAGCTCAATCGAGGCCGTCTCCTTCTACCTCGCCACCTACCTACTGATGACACTCGGGGTATTCTTCATACTCGCACAGGTCCGCATCCACCGCGATGGCGAGGCGATCACTGACTTCAACGGGCTCGGCAAAACCAATCCTCTCCTCGCCCTTGCCACGACCGTTCTCCTGGCTGCCCTCGCCGGAGTCCCACTCACCGCCGGATTCATCGGGAAATTCTTCGTCTTCTCCCTCGCCGCCGAAGCTCATCTCTGGGCGGGTCTCACAGTAGCAGTTATCGCCGCCGCAGCGGGATTCTACTACTACTTCAAGACCATACGCGCAATCTGGTGGATCGAGCCCAGCGACGAGTCCCCGATCGCGCTGCCCATCATCTCGAAAATCTCCATCGGCACCCTCACCGTCCTGACCCTGGTCTTCGGTATCTACCCATACCCGATCCTGCAGCTGCTCAAGTAGCGGCGATCTTCGGTCGCCGGAGCCGTCTCTGGATCTGGACCTGAACCTGGTCAGGAAATATTTCCCCCGAGCCAAGCCCGGAACGTTTCCCAATCTTTCGGCAACAGGCTCGCGACCTTCTTCTTATCAGCAAGGATCGCTAGCCTCTCTGGCACCTCCACAGTCCCTTCGCCAAGCTCGGCATCCATCACATCTGGAAACTTCGCCGGATGCGCCGTCTCCAGCGTGATCGTCTCCGAACCTGGATTCTCCTCACGATATTTCCTCGCAGCCAGCCAACCAACCGCCCCATGCGGGTCGATCTCGTAGCCAAACTTGGCTTTCACCTCACGGATCGCATCGCGCGTTTCCTGATCGGTGAAACTAACGCCGCTTATGCATTCCTTGATCTGTTCCCAGGAATTTCCGAACAGCGCAGTCATGCGTACAAAATTGGACGGAGCGCCCACGTCCATTGCATTCGAGATCGTAGAAATGCTCGGCAACGGCTCGTATTGCCCCTTGGCCAAGTAGCGCGGAACAACATCGTTCCTGTTGGTTGCAGCCACGAACTTTTCAACGGGAAGGCCTAGCTGACGCGCAAGCAGGCCAGCGGTAAGGTTCCCAAAATTCCCGGAAGGAATAACGAAAACAGGCTTCACGCCCGCTTCGATTTTCCGAGCACTATGGATGTAGTAGAAACTCTGTGGCACCAGCCTTGAAAGGTTGATCGAGTTCGCCGACGTCAGGTTCATTCGCTCCGAAAGTTCCCGATCAAGAAACGCCTTCTTCACCAGCGCCTGACAATCATCGAAGCTCCCCTCGATCTCGAGCGCCGTGATATTTCCACCCAAAGCCGTCAATTGTTTCTCCTGGAGCCCGGAAACCTTGCCCTTCGGATAAAGGATCACCACCCGCGTCCCCGGCACATTATGAAACGCCGAGGCCACCGCCCCACCGGTATCACCGGAGGTCGCCACTAGAACCGTCAGCATGCGATCCTCATCCTTCGTCAGATGAGCCATCAGTCGCGCCATGAACCGTGCCCCGAAATCCTTAAAAGCAAGGGTCGGACCATGAAATAATTCCAGAATGTGATCTTTCGGCTCCAGCGTCACCACCGGTGCATCGAACTCAAGCGTGCCATCGACGATCTTCCTCAGATCATCGGCGGCTACGTCCTCCCCGAAAAACGCCTCCGCGACAGCGAACCCGATTTCCTGAAAACTGAGACCTCTCCATTTCCCCCAGAAGCCTTCACCAAGCACCGGCAGCACATCCGGCATGTAGAGCCCGTTGTCCGGCGGCAGAGAGCGGAGAATCGCCTCCTTGAGATCGACCCGATGGCCGAGGTTGTTGGTGGAATGGTATTTCACGAAAAACTCTTTATCTAATCAGTCAACGACATGAACCCCGCGAGGGTTGATCCTGGACACATGAACTTGGCAATTGATCGGAATGGCGCTGAAAACCTTTTCGACAGCGATTCCCACCTTCGTGGCGATCTCTTCCCCTTCGCAAAGCGCAAAAACGGAAGGGCCTGCACCGGAAATAGAAAACCCGAGCGCTCCAGCGGAAAGTGCGGCACGCTTCGCCTTGTAAAAATCAGGGATGAGCTTCTGGCGACGTGGCTCGGCGATGACATCATGAATGGAGCGGGAAATGAGGCCGTAGTCTTCCTGCATCAGACCGAGAATGAGTCCGCCTAGGTTGCCAATCTGCTGGGTCGCGTTCTCAAGTGGGATTTCCTTGGGCAGAATCTCGCGGGCTACCTTGGTGAGTATCTCAATATCCGGATGGACAACCGCAGCCCATAGGTTTTTCGGAGCCGGGATCTCGGCGATATCCAGCTCCTCATTCGAGCGGATGAACACGATGCCTCCGAGAAGGCACGGACCGACGTTGTCGGCATGCCAAGCACCGTCGGCCGAAGCCTCGCCGGTCATCGCGAAAGGAAGTAGCTGCCGCTTCGAGAGCGGTTCTCCGATCAACTTGTTCACAGCATACACCCCCGCAACCGCAGACGCCGAGGACGAGCCGAGCCCGGACCCGAAGGGCATTTTCTTGTGGATCTCCATCTCGATCCCGCGATCCAGCATCCCGAGATGCTTGAGCAGATCCAGTGCGGCCACACCTGCGGTGTTCTTCGACGGTTCCTTGGGGAGTTTTCCACCGTCTCCGGTGATACTGGTGATTTGGAGTCCGGGCTTCTGGGAATGACGGACGACAACCTCGTCTCCCGGAGAGTCGATCGCAAACCCGAGAACATCATAGCCACAGGCGACGTTAGCAACGGTCGCCGGGGCGAAAACGCGAATTTCTTGATTGGAAGGCATGACAGGTTTCCCCGAAGAGGGGCGGGAGTCTGCTTCGGATCACCCTCCGATATCAAGCCTTTGATGGGGTCTAAAACTCAACGGTCTTGCCGAGCTCTCCCACTGAGACATTGCCACCGGCCTCCCTCAGGGCACCTTCCAGAGCCTGGGAACTGTCCGATTCACCGTGTATCAGCCACGTTCCGGTCTTCTCGCCTTCGATACGGTTGTAGTAATCAACTAGCTCGGAGTGATCCGCATGTCCTGAAAAGGAATCCACGATTTCAATTTTCGCGTTCACGTTGAACTCATCGCCCAGGATTCTTACCACTTTTTCCCCATCGCGGATGCGACGGCCGAGAGTTCGTGCCGCGCAATAACCAACGAACAGGACGGTGGTTTTCGGATCTTCGATGTTATTTCGGAGGTGGTGCATGATGCGCCCGGCTTCACACATTCCGGAGGCGGAAATGATAATAGAGACCCCCTCCAGGTCGTTCAGTGCTTTCGAGCCCTTCACCGAGCGGATCAGGGTGAGGTCTTCAAAGCCGAAAGGATTCTGCTTTTCGAAAAGGGCAGCATAAACCTCCTCGTTGAAGGAATCCGGATGGAGCCTGTAGATTTCCGTGGCGCTGACGGCGAGCGGACTGTCCACGTAAACCGGGATGGGTGGCAACTCTTTGGAAACGAACATTTCATTTAGCACGTAGAGAATCTTCTGTGTCCTTTCCACCGCGAAGGCGGGAATGAGAATTTTCCCGCCGCGTTTCACCGCCTCTTTGATGACACCCGCGAAATGAGTATCGAACCCGGGAGGTGCCTCGTGCTCGCGCCCTCCGTAGGTGCTCTCCATGAGGAGAAAGTCCACGTCCTTCACCGCAACGGGGTCACGCAGCACTTCGCTGTCACCACGCCCGACATCGCCGGAAAAGAGCAAGCGTTTCTGCTTCCCATCTGACTGGTCTTTCACATCGAGCACAATCTGGGCGGAGCCAAGAATATGACCCGCATCTACAAAAGTGAGTTCAACCCCATCGCAAATTTGCAACGGCCTGTCATAGCCCAAGGTTACGAACTGACGGAGGCATTTTTCCGCATCCTGCTCGGTATAAAGCGGTTCCACCTCCTCAAGCCCCTTGCGCTTGCGGTGCTTGTTCATCCAGTCAATGTCGTGCTCCTGAATACGTGCTGAATCCCGCAACATGATCTGGCAGAGATCACGGGTGGCGTGGGTCGCAAAGATCGTTCCGGTGAAACCCTTTTTGGAAAGGTTTGGAAGGTTTCCGCTGTGATCGATGTGCGCGTGCGAGAGGACGACAACATCAACCGATTTAGGATCGTAGTGTGGGAAACAGCAGTTGATTTCGTACGCGTCCTTGCGACGACCCTGGTACAACCCGCAATCGAGCAGGATGCGCTTGCCGTTTACTTCAAGAAGATGCTGTGAACCCGTGGTGGTTCCCGCTGCGCCACAAAATTTGAGTTTCATTGGCTACGAGTTTCACCCCGTAGGGTAGCGGCGCAATGAAAATCTTGTTAGTGTGGGGTCACGACAGGTCTTCCGCCGTGACCGAGCGCTGCTCACGGCTACCCAGGATCACGGCTTGATGAACCACCGAATCGGTTTCCGCATCGAAGCGGAAGCTGTGGCAGTTCGGGCAAATGGCTGTAGCTCTCCCCACGATCGAATCACAACCCTCGCAAACCTTATAGTTATCCGGATTGGAAACAATCTTTGCGGCGGCTTCAGCGCGATTTGGTGGTGGTTCCTGCATTAGCGTGCATGAAAAAAGCGGCACCGGAAGACCGGCCCGCTTTGTGGTTGGGAGAATTCCCGGTAGCGGCGAAGCAATCAGGCGATCGCAGCGATTGCCTTTGCCGTCTTGCTCTTGAGGTTGGCTGCCTTGTTCGGGTGAATAAGGTTGCGCTTGGCGGCCTTGTCGACAACCGACGAAAATTCAGAAGCGGCCTTGGAGGCGTCCTCCTTGTTGCCGGCAGCAATGGCGGCAAGCGCCTTTTTGCGGATCGTCTTCATGCGGGACTTTTCAGCGCGGTTGCGCTCTGTGCGAACTACAGTCTGACGGATGCGCTTGATTGAGGATTTATGATTGGCCATGTAATTAAAGGAATTTGGTTGCGGAAACTTGCTTACGCCGAAGCGGGCGGGAAATTAGTGGGAAGTCAGCGGGAATGTCAAGCTGATGTTTCGGAAATCAAGAGGTTATTACCTCGCAGCTGTGTATTTCTTCTGGGTTGCTGAGGTCTTCTTGAGAGAACCGCGGATCACGTAGACGTCGGCACCTGTTCCAACCCGCTTGTAGAGATCCACAACATCCTTGTATCCCATGCGGATGCAACCATAGGAAGCTGGGCTTCCCAGGCGCCTGTGCTCGGGAGTGCCGTGGATGTAAATATAGCGCCGAAAAGCGTTCCTGTTTGCGGATTGCGTCCCGGTCAGCCAGAGGATACGACTGACAATCGGATCCCTACCCGGCGCATTCGGCTTGATCACTTCTCCGGTCGGTCGGCGACTCTTGAAAACCGCTCCCGCAGGCTGCCCCGAGCCAATCTTCTTGGCGACCTTCATACGACCAAGCGGTGTCCTGTTTGAATTCGGGGTATCACCAACGCCGAATTTGGAGGTCGATATCTTGTATGATTTGACCGGTTTGCCGTCGCGCAGCAGCAGCATTTTCTGGTCACGCACGCTGACGACCATCTTGTTGCGCTTATCGACCGTGGGCCCACAGCTATTCAGAGCCAACAGGACGAAGGCGCCTGCGAGGGAAAAAAACAGGCGGGTGATACCTTTTTTCATTTCTTAGTTCGAATCGGAATGGTTGGCGGCTGGCGTTATCACTGTTCTGGCACTTGAGAAGGAAGGCAGCATCCGTGCCAATGACGCAGTAGATGTATAGAAGAATCCGACCGGGAATGGAAGCAAAAGAATCGCGGAAGCCCACCTGCCCTGCATCGCGGCCTCAACAACAACAAATAGGAAGAAGCATCCGAACAGGAACTCAACGAAGGGAGTGAGAGACTTCATCGCCTTGTAGCTGCTTTTCTTCCAATCGGAATTTTTCTGCTCAATCCCGTATTTCGGGGTGCGGATGAACGCTGTCTGGTGATTGCAGAGCGCTTCGATCACCGCTTTCGCGTTGGTGATGGACATCCCGATCCCGAGGGCGAGGAGAAGCGGCAGATAAGGAATCTCCTTCCACCAGGTGTCAGGCCTGAGTGCCTTCTGAGAGGTCAGGTAGAAAAGGATCACCGAAACGGAGGCGAAGAAGAAAATCGGGATATTGATGATGTAGGCGGTCAGCTTCCCGAAATCTGGTGCATGCTGGTTCGGGTAGATGAGGAAGCAAAGGCAGATGAGTAGAAGGTAAGCGAAGTTCGAGGTCAGGTGAGCGGTCGCCTCCATTTTGACGAAAAGAGGCACATCGCTCTTCCATATCGCCGGAAGCACTTTTTTACAGACCTGGATCGAACCCTTTGTCCAGCGATGCTGTTGGCTTTTGAAGCCATCCATGTCGACCGGGAGCTCCGCAGGTGTCTCAACATCATTGAGAAAAATGAACTTCCAGCCCTTGAGCTGGGCACGGTAGCTAAGATCCATGTCCTCGGTGAGCGTGTCGTGCTCCCAGCCGCCGGCGTCAGCGATACAGGATTTCCTCCAAATACCGGCCGTGCCGTTGAAAGTGAAAAAGCGCCCGGAACGATTCCGTGCGGTCTGCTCAAGCTCGAGGTGGCCGTCGAGGAACATCGCTTGGATGCGTGTCAGAACGTTGTAAGTGCGGTTCAGGTGACCCCAGCGGGTCTGGATCATGCCGATCCCGTCGTCGGTGAAATATTGGATCGTTTTTTGCAAAACGTCCGAATTCGGGACGAAATCTGCATCGAGTATGAAAAGGTATTCACCCTTGGCGAAACGGGTGCCGTTCTCAAGCGCACCTGCCTTGTAGCCGGTGCGGTCGGTGCGGTGGATATGTTCCGCATCAAAACCCTTGGAAACGAGGCGGGCAATCCCTTCCCGGCAGATATTCACTGTATCGTCGGTGGAATCGTCGAGCAGCTGGATCTGTAGCTTGTCTTGGGGATAATCGATCTTCGACACCGAATCGAGCAGGCGGTCAACCACGTGCAGCTCATTGAAAACCGGCAGCTGTATGGTTACCAAGGGCAGCTCACTGAAGTTTTCCAAAGGCACCGGCTTCTTACGGGCATGCTTGAGATAGAGGAAGATGATGGTGAGCCTGTGGGAACCATACCCGGCCAAGCCGAGAAGGACGATTACGTAGGCGACATACCAGAGAGGAGAAGTGATATCCATGATGTTTGATGGGAGAAAATAGCTTTTGGCGACGCGGAATACCCGGAGCATCGCGGGTGCCAACAGATCAAGCCGCTTATTATATCGAACAATGGGATGACTACGGAGCCATCCCGCGCGAAGACCAACAAAGTTATAAGGCCTTGTCAAGTACCGAAGTCCGGAAGGAAACGGGCTTTCGGGAGCGTTTCCATACCGATTTTTCGGGATCTGATATGGGAATTGAACCGTCAATCACGTAAAGTTCGCCCAGTGCAACCCGATAAATCGCTCGCAGGGCTCCTACACAAGGGGGGAACCTGCTAATTTTGAAGAGATTTTGACCACAACGGGAGTGAAGCGGACATAGAGGAACTCACTCAAAACTATCCTTTCCTCAAATCTCACGGATAAGCACAG
Organism: uncultured Verrucomicrobiales bacterium; assembly: GCA_905478925.1. GTDB lineage: Bacteria > Verrucomicrobiota > Verrucomicrobiia > Verrucomicrobiales > Akkermansiaceae > Luteolibacter. The sequence continues at coordinate 18,676 of CAJQKQ010000012.1, read as the reverse complement.
ATAAGAGAGAGTAGAATCAGAACTTTTGGATCCGAATGAGGTTTTCTCTAGTAATGACCAGTTTCCAGTCACTTTCGTGAGTCGTCATCTGTGAAATTTGACGGAGAGATTTAATTTTTCAGCCCGTCCATTTGCCTCCGGCTATCTCCACTTCGTTCCGGTTCCGCTGCGCTTCGATTGTGGTTTAATAATCTTTGCCATCCCGAGTGCAGGAGCCCTGAAATCGCTCGCGAAACAATAACCTCCACCAATAGAGCTTTTTTGTAACAGGGAACCTACACTGAATCAAACTGGCCAACGGGGAAACCCCCGTTTAGTTTGCCCTCCATGGCCATTGAACCATATGAAGAGCATTTCCCCGAGATCAGTCCGACGGCGTTCATCGCCGCAAGCGCAGATGTAATCGGCCGGGTGAAAATCCATGACGAGGCCAGTGTCTGGTACAATACCACCCTCCGCGGCGACATCAACAGGATCGAGATCGGACCTCGATCCAACGTCCAAGACAATGCAGTCATCCACTTATCCGACGATTTCGGATGCCACGTCGGCGAACTCGTTACTGTCGGGCACTCGGCCATCCTCCACGCCTGTACGGTGAAAGACGAGGCACTCATCGGCATGGGAGCGATCGTCCTGGACGGGGCGGAAATCGGCGAACGCTCAATCGTCGGCGCAGGGGCACTCGTCACCGGCGGCACAGTTATCCCGCCGGGCTCGCTTGCGCTCGGATCTCCCGCAAAGGTGGTCAGAACCCTCTCGTTGGAGGAACAGTCAAAGATCAAGGGATGGGCGCTGAAATACGTCATCCAGTCGCGCAAGTTCCTCGACCGCTGATTCTCGACAATCGCTTTCGGTTGCACACCCACTCCTACAAGCCCATGATCCGGGCATGGCGGAACTTGTCCGGGTAGAAATCATCGCACTCATGCCCACGCAGGCGGGCTGCGCGGTTTTCCTTGGCGACGGAAATAAGGCAATCCTGTTTTACATCGATCCGGCAGTCGGACTCTCAATCAACACGGTCATGAGCGGCCAGACCATGCCCCGCCCCCTGACGCACGACCTCTACATGCTTACCTTGGAGGCGTTCGGAGCGAACGTGTCACGAATGATCATCAATGATGTCCAGGGGGATGTCTTCCATGCACGGCTCATCATCGAGGCGCAAAATGAGATCATGGAACGGAAGATCATCGAACTCGACGCCCGTCCTTCCGATTGCCTGGCCATCTCCGCCCGTGCCGAGGCGCCGATCTACATCTCCAAAGCGGTATGGGATTCACTGGAAGACCGGCAACCGCTGCTCGACCAGATGCGTACCGACGAGAAGCCGGATCAGCCCGATTTCGATCACGAGGAATGATTTTCGGAAAATCGACCCTTGCGGAGACAGGATGTGCTTTTACCTTTGCCCACCATGGCAAGCACAGCCCTCCCCACCCTACCGGAATATCTCTCGCCCGAAATTTTGCTAAACCCCGAGAAACGCAAGTTTCCGGAATTTGATGTAGTCCGCCTACTCCATACTGTCTTCGAGCCGACCAACGGCTGCCGGGTCTGCGTCCTCATCGATTTCGAGGAACCCGCAGAACACATCAAGGATTTTAAATTCCTGAACGAAGAGGGTTTTCCGGTCCAGAAAAACGCCCATGAATACTTCTATGAGGCGCTGAAAAATCACGCGATGGAAAAACTCGGCATGACAGGGGGCGAATTGTTTGCCTACCGCTGCACCCACGGATCCAATCTCGACCTCTCCGACGAGATCTGGGACACCGGGGGCAGACAGCTCTCCCTCAATGGGGATATCTATCCGAACTACGACCTAATCCTCTGCATCTCCACCTGGTCGGCCACTGCGCCTCTCACCGCCAAGGCAAAGGAATTCGGTTTCCGTGGAGCCACCCTGCACGGACTCAACGATGTGATCCTCAACTCCGGGCTCGCCGTGGACTATGGCGAGGTCTCGCGTGATGCGGAAAAAATACGCCTCGTCCTCACAAAAGCGGATTCGATGGAGATCGATTTCACCCTTGAGGACGGACGGGTTCTCACCGCCACCCTGGGGCTGGATGGACAGGATGCACAGAAATCACACGGCCTCTGCCTCGGCAAAAAGCCCGACATCGCCAACCTTCCCGCCGGGGAGGTTTACTTCGTGCCCACCGATGCCAACGGCCAGTTCCCGATGAAATACGACGACGGCACGCTCGGCGTGCTCGATGTGAAGGATCGCAGTATCTACCACTCCACCCTGATCGAAGGGAACCAGGCGACAATCGACGCACACAACGCCCGCCTCGCCGACGACCCGATGACGGGAACCCTAGGCGAACTCGGTTTCGGAACCCAGGTACTTCCCGTTTCCTATGCGGACATCCAGGACGAGAAGGTTCTCGGCACCTGCCATCTCGCCACCGGCCGTGACGACCATCTCGGCGGCGACATACTCCCCGACATGTTCAAGAAGCACGAGAACGCCACCCACGACGATATCCTCTTCGCCCCCCACAAGACACCGAATTTCAACGTCAGTCAGGTTCGCATGAACCGGGGTGGAAAACAGGAAATCCTAATCGAAAACTTCCGGCCGTCCAAATTCATCATGGACGCCCTCGCAGGATAAAACTCTAAATCTCAAACTTTAAACCCGAATTTTCCCGGCTCCGTCGAAGTGACTCCGAACCCAATCTCTTCATTGATATTTTGAGTTTGAAATTTAGAATTCCCATCCAGTATGCGTGAAATCCTCATCGTTATCGGTCTCTTCGTAATGGCGGTGGCTCTGCGATCGGCGCGAAAGAACCTCGCCAGAAAGCTTGGTGCGATCGTCTTTCTCGCCGCGACATTCTTTTTCTTCTACTACATCAGCGGAAATATTTTCGCAGGCATCGCAGGCGCCTGCATCTGGTTCTTCCTGCCATGGATCGAGCTACTCACCCATGTCCGCCGCCTGCGGATGCCGATCAACAACCGCCTCAGCCACCGCGAACTTCCAAACCCGTCGTTTTTCCCCAACTCCATCGAGGCGGCGACCGGCATGGAGGAAGCCGGCTTCGAGCACGTGTCCGATTGCGGCTGGCAGTGGTCCGGGATGCAGCAGCACTTCCGGCTCTTCTGGCATCCCGAGGAACGCGCCGTCGCATCGGTCTGCCTTTGCGAACAGGACGAGGTCGCCTTCGCATTCATCTCCATCACCTCGAAGGATGCCACGGGCAAAACATGGCGAACCACAAATTTTCCCTTCGCCCCCACCCTACGCTGCTCACCCGGCTTCAGGTGGAACCACGTGCCCTGTGAAAAATCATGCTTCCACCAAATCCTCAGTGATCACCGTGGATTCCTTGGGAAAATGAGGCTAACCCCTTCGGAGCTACTCATGCCCGACCCGGAAAACATCGAGAAAACAATCGAGACGGAAATGCGCGACCAGGTCGACCACAACCTGCGCAGCGGTATCATCCGACTCACCGAGGATGGTCATTTCCAATACTCGAAACGCGGCCTGCTTTTCCTCTGGGGTCAGTTCATCAAGGACATGATCCGCCTCTGCTGAGAGGGATCGATCCACATCCGTACGAAGGGTGATGCAGGGAGACCTTCCTTGTTGAACAAGTTCACATCCGGGACATTCGCCCAGCCGAAGTGGACAGACGAGGCTTTCGTAATCGAGGGTGTGATTTTTATCGGTGTTTCTCACACGGTAGGGCTGATTCGGCTCGGTCAGCCCACTTTAAAAATCTAGCAGCCAGCCTCACCCACACGGAAGTGAGATCCCGGGGGAAGTGCAGTGTCTTGCCGTCGATTCACTCCCTTTCCTGAAATACGGTGCTTTCGTTTTTTGATCAGCGCCGACCGAGCCGGATCAGCCCTACCATGATTGAATGGCTTGGGCTGCGTCAGGCGAATACACCGATAAAAATCACACCCGTTATCGATCCCGATTACGATGATTTACTAAAACCCTGAGCTCACATGATACCGGCGAGTGGACGGCGAGTCTCAGCGAAACCCTTTGGAACCGCCTCAATTCACTTCTCACCGGCGCGATATTGTGCCTTCATTGGCCATTGTGAATATGGCCAATCGTTTCCTCCCGGTCCTGATCCGGACGATTCTCACTCTCCTGCCGCTCACGGTGGTTGAGGCTGCGGATCGTAGCTACGACGGCACGGGAAATTCCACCGAGAATCTCGGCGCAGCAAACCACCCCTTCCTGCGGCTTTCCGCCTCGGCCTATTCCGACGGCACATCCAGCCTCTCCGGTGCCTCCCGCCCCAATGCCCGCTCCGCCTCGAATGCGATCTCCGACCAGACCGACTCCGAGCCGAACACGGGAGGTCGCTCCGACTACATCTGGCAGTGGGGTCAGTTCGTTGATCATGACATCACGCTCTCCCCTGCGGACTCCGGAGAAAATGCCGATATTGCTGTCCTCGACGAGGCAGACGTTCTTTACAACGCAGGGTCGCCATTCATCCCCATGACCCGCACCGGCTTCGTCACCGATGATTCCAACGTCCGTCAGCAGCTCAACGCCATCACCTCTTTCCTCGACGCCTCCAATGTCTACGGCTCGGACGCCACCACCGCCGCCGCTCTGCGCGAACTCTCCGGCGGTCGCATGAAAACGGCCTCCGGAAATATGCTACCCTACAACGCCGCTGGCCTGCCCATGGCGAGCATCGGCCTCGTCCCGGAGAACGAACTCCGCATGGCCGGCGACGTCCGCGCCAACGAGCAGCCCGGCCTCACCGCCCTCCACACCCTATTCGTTCGCGAACACAACCGCCTCGCCACAGAAATCGCCGCCACCAACCCGACATGGACCGACGAGCAAATCTATCAGCGCGCCCGGAAAATCGTCGGAGCCATCTTCCAGTCGATCACATACAACGAATGGCTACCCGCCCTGCTCGGCCCCTACGCTCCTAACCCTTCATCTTTGGCCTACATCCCCTCCGTAGATCCAACGATCTCCAACGAGTTCGCCACCGCACTCTTCCGCTTCGGCCACACCATGGTCAGCCCACAGCTGATGCGCATCCACGCCGACAACCATCCGGACGCCGACGCCAGCCTCGATCTCATGACGGCCTTCTTCAACCCGGCCGTCATACAGACCGCCGACGACGTCGAGCTTATCCTCAAGGGCCTCGCCTGCCAGCTCCAGCAAAATGCCGACCCCCGCATCATCCCGCAGTTGCGCAACACCCTCTTCGGTCCCGCAGGCAGCGGCGGCATGGATCTCGCCGCCCTCAACATCCAGCGCGGCCGCGACCACGGTCTCGCCGATTACAACACCGTCCGCCAAGCCTACGGTCTCGACCCTGCCACAACCTGGTCCGACATCACTTCAGATATCTCTCTCCGGGTCGCCTTCGACTCCGCCTACTCTAGCATCGATGACCTAGACCTCTGGCCCGCCTCTCTCGCAGAGGATCACCTGCCAGGTGCCGCCGTCGGCGAAACCATCGCCACCGCCCTTGCATCGGAATTCAGCCGCCTCGCCGTCGGCGACGCCTTCTTTTATCTCTGGGATACCGATCTCTCACCCACTCTCCGCGAGGAAATTACCCGCACCACCCTCAGCGACATTATCGCCAACAACACCGGCCTCTCTCCCCAACCGAACGTCTTCTTCATCCCCCACTCCGACCTCGCCTTCGACAGCCTCATCCTCCGCAGCGGCACCGGATTGGAAATCAACTTCATGGCCGAGCCCGGCTTCCGCTACCAAGTCGGCTACGGTTCCAGCCTCGCCGAAATGACCACTGAGCTCCTCGGTGAAACCCTCTCCTCCGGCGACGCCACCTACATGATGCAATCCCTCGACCCCGGTGCCATTTCCGCCCCGTCCCGATTCTACCGCATCATCCGCACTCCCGCCGGCGAGTGCCCCCCTATTCCTCCGTCGCATTCCGGAAGCTCTCCTTAAGCTGCTCCCCGTATTGCTTCGCCGACACCCAGTGAGCGACAGCAAAGTTCGCTCCAATCCTAGATTCCATTTCTTGCTAAAGATTGTAGCTGAGGCATCAAGCTTTCTTAGTGAATCGGCGACAAAGAGAAAAGTTCGGCCGAGACAAAAACGAGAAACAGCTTGCCGAAAAACCTCTCGCAGAGGATGAACTTTCCGAGAAACCCGATGCGAAGACTTCTCAAGATTGAAAACAAGGCGAAGCTCCTCCTCGCGGCGGAACTGGCCTTGATCCTATCATCCCTCAGCTGGGACACTATCGGAACCTTCTGGATCGGATTTATCTACCCCGCCTTCTTCGCGATCTGCGCCTGCGTTCTCGCCGGCAACAAGCACTTACTACTGACCTATCTCGCACTCGCCGTAATCGCCATCGTAGCGGAGCTCCTTCCCAAACAGATAATCGTTCGATTGATCCAGTTCAGTTGTCACATCGCCGGCTTCTTTTTCCTCGCTCGTGAGATTTTCCGGCACAGCTTCTTCAAAGACGGGGTGCTCCCAACGGATCGGATTTTCGCGGGGATCTCCGGCTACATCCTGCTTGGACTTTTCGCGATGTTGATTTCCTTCGCCATCATCGACCTCCAGCCAAACGCCTTTCTGAATCAGATCACTGGCAAGCCACCCAACCCCACCGATTTGCTCTACTTCTGCTTCGTGACACTCACATCCCTCGGCTACGGTGACATCATCCCCATCACCCAGCCTGCGAAAATCATCACGATGCTGACAGCTCTCAGCGGAGTGCTCTTCCTCGCTATCTTTATCTCATCCCTGATCTCGAGAAACCACGAACCTTTGAGAAAAGATAAGCACCGCCGGTAGCAAACGGAAAAGCACCTATGACTGCGACAGCAGAACCATAGGGACTTCCATTTTTATCCGGCCGTCAGAGGAAGTAGCTACTTGAGAGCTTAGCCCGGAATAAGAGCCTGGACGGCGACTTTCTCCTCAAGCAACTCGTTGACCGTGGCATCGATCTTGCCTTGGGAAAATTCGCTAACAGGGACTCCCTGGACGACTTCCCATGATCCGTCCGTTTTGGTGCGGATGGGCATGGAGGCCATGATGCCTTTCTCGATACCGTAGGAGCCGTCCGAGCAAATCGCGACGGAATGCCAATCACCTTCTGGGGTCGGATTGATGAGGCTTTTCACGGTGTCCATCGCGGCATTGGCTGCGGAGGCTGCGGAAGAAGCACCGCGAGCAGCGATGATCGCCGCGCCGCGTTGTTGGACGGTCTTGATGAACTCGCCTTCAAGCCATTCGCGGTCAGTGATCACCTCGGTGAGTGGCTGTCCCTTGATTTTCGCGTTGGTGAAATCCGGATACTGGGTGGCGGAGTGGTTGCCCCAGATGCAAAGGTTCGTAACGTCCGAGCAATGCACCCCGGCCTTCTCGGCAAGCTGGCTCTTCGCACGGTTTTCATCGAGTCGTGTCATCGCAAAGAAACAGTCGTTTGCAACACCTTCTGCATTGTTCATCGCGATGAGGGCGTTGGTGTTGCATGGGTTTCCGACAACAAGCACGCGCACATCATCCGCAGCGGAGCGGGCGATAGCCTGGCCTTGTCCGGTGAAAATCTTGCCGTTGATGCCGAGCAGATCCGCACGCTCCATCCCGGCCTTGCGCGGCACGGAACCGATGAGTAGCGCCCAGTTCGCACCCTTGAATCCTTCGTCGAGATCGGTGGTGGCGACCACTTCCTGCAGAAGCGGGAACGCGCAGTCATCGAGTTCCATCACGACACCTCTGAGCGCGGGAAGACCCGGCTCGATCTCGATCAGGCGGAGATTGACTGGCTGGTCTTCGCCGAAGACGAAGCCGGATGCGATGCGGAAAAGAATGGCGTAGCCGATTTGGCCGGCCGCGCCTGTGATGGATACGGTGATTGGTGCTTTCATAATTGATTTGGTTGCGAGCCATCATCCTAAGCTGCGCCTATTTCCGCTGGCTAGCCGAATATAGCTGTATCCTCCGCATCACCATGCAGATTGACGCCCCAATCAAGGCAGCCTCTCAACCAGACCCATGCATCTCTCGCCGGGCATGACGCTGAGTTCCATCTGGTTCATCACGTAGGCGAACGACAGGCCGCTCTCCGGATCGCCAAAGCCATGGCTGCCGCCCGCGCCCGGATGGCCGAACGCCTGAGTGGATTTCCCGTAAAGCTGCCGCTTCTTCCGTCCGGCTTCATCAACAGGATCCTTCTGAAAACCACAGGTAAAGGCCGTTTCGCGTAGCAGAACCTTGTCCGGCCCACTGACCTGGAGCCCCGCAAGCGCCTTCATGACTGTTTCGGAAAACGGCCCGGCCATCGCACCAATCGCGATCTGATAAAATTTCGCCAAGCCTTCCGCCGTGCCGACCCCGCCCATCGCCGGAAACCCTGCCGCCCAAGCCTTGGACGCATTCATTTCCGCAATCGCATGCAGCCCGCGCGGCGAGGAGAATGCGCGGCGCGTAAGGCTGCCGGGGGTACTGAAGGATTCGTAGAAACCCTGTTCGAAACTGGAAGCTTTCGCCCTTCCCGGGACGAGCTTCGCCACCCTCCCCCACTCGCTTTCCGGCAGGCCGATCCAAAAATCGATCCCAGCGGGAATGGCAACATCCTCATTCCATACTTTCCCGAGGCTCCGCCCGTCGAGTCGCCTAACACACTCATCGAGCAGGAATCCGAAGGTGCGGGGATGATAGCCGTGGCCTACGCCCGGTTCCCATTCAGGTTTCTGCTTCTCCACCGCCGCAATCACCGCCATGTGATCAAAGACATCCGCTGTCTCATCAAGCGCCGCCAGACCGCACTGATGGGAGAGCATTTCCGCGAAGCTGACCGCTGGCAGCGGAAAGGCCGACCACACCTCGCCGACCGGAGTTTCCGCAGTGAGTCCGTGCTGGTCGAGCACATGCAGGAGGGTCGCGGAGGCCGGACCCTTGGTGGCTGAGTAAACTGGAGCCAACGTTCGCTTACTCCATTGATCGCTACGCTCCCGGTCACGCCAGCCATCCGAAATCCCGAGGATTTCCTCGCCGTCTTTCCAGACACTTACTCCTGCACCGAGTTCCCCACGAAGAGAAAAGTTTCCCCGGAAATACTCACTCAGATCACTGAATTCCATCATTCGAGGGAATTTTTCAACCAGCTCGCCACATCCTTGGCAAAATAGGTAAGGATCATATCTGCCCCGGCACGCTTGATGCCAAGCAGGCTCTCCATCACCACCGCCTTTTCATCGAGCCAACCGCCCGAGCAAGCGCTCTTGATCATGAGATATTCCCCACTCACCTGATAGGCGGCAATGGGCAGGGTGGTCTCATCGCGAAGCCGTGCAATAACATCCAGATAGGGGCCGGCGGGCTTCACCATGACGATATCCGCGCCCTCCTCCTCGTCCATGAGCAGTTCGCGGATCGCCTCCCTAGCATTCCCGGGATCCATCTGGTAGGTCTTCTTGTCACCTTCCTTGGGAGCGGAATCCAAGGCACCCCGAAACGGCCCGTAGAACGCGGAGGCGTATTTCGCCGTGTAGCTCATAATCCCGACTCCGGTGAAACCTTCCTCGTCCAGCGCCACCCGGATTGCACCGACCCGGCCATCCATCATATCGGAAGGGGCGACGGTATCAGCTCCGGCTCGGGCATGGCAGAGCGCCTGAGCGCACAGCACCTCAACCGTCTCGTCGTTGAGGATTTCCAATTTCCCACCCTCCTTGACCACGATCCCATCATGACCGTCGGAATTATAGGGATCCAGTGCCACATCTGTGATGATGCACATCCCCGGACAGGCTTTCCGGATCTCCCGGATAGCCGTCGGAACCAGTCCGGAATCGTTCGCGCATTCCGCTCCGTTCGGCGATTTTAGATCCTCCTCGATCTTCGGAAAAAGAACCACCGCGCGGATGCCGAGCGAATAGGCGGATTTAACCTCTGCGACGAGCCCTTGCAGCGACCAACGGGTGCAGCCTGGCATCGATTCGATTGCAACATCATCCCCATCGATATGGAAAAACAGCGGCAGGATGAGATCCTCAACGTGCAACCGTGTCTCACGCACAAGCCCTCGAACCGCAGCCGTCCGCCTGTTTCTCCTGCCCCGAATCATCATTTCCATACCGGAAAGACTCTCTTATGGAGCGCAGCTTTGCAAGTCGCTGTCTGATGCACTATGCAGCGCGGCTTTGCATGCCGCTAGGGTTGGCTCCGGATCGTAAATGAGCTTTGAATAAAGGGAATTTTCAATCCATTCCTATGGAGCGGGGCGTCAGAAAGCGGATTGCAAAGCCGCGCTCCATACAAAGCCGCGCTCCATATCTAGGAAGGATGCCGCAGTGCCACTGCATTCGCCGCAGCGTACTCCTTCGCGTGACTCAAACTTACCTGAACCTCTGCAATTCCTTCCCTCACAAGAAATTCCGCAGCATTGCCGCTGAAAACCATTTTCGGAGCGCCGGATTCCGCTCGCTCCACTTCCATTTCCAGCCAACCTGCCTGCCCGCCGATTCCTGTCCCGAACGCTTTCGAAACCGCCTCTTTCGCCGCGAACCTTGCCGCATAATGCAGCGCAGGACGCATTTGCTTCCCGCAATATTCTCGCTCCCTACCGGTGAACAGTCGCCCGAGGAACGCATCGCCCTGCCGAGCTATCGCCGCCTCGATCCGCTCGACCTCCACCACATCGATCCCGATCCCGTAAATAATCATGCGCCGTATCCCTTCATCCCCTCCGCCATCTCTGCAACCGCCTGCCGCATCCCGACGGTCATCGCCCGCGAGACAATGCTATGCCCGATGTTCAGTTCTGCGAGGTGTGGCACCTGGAGCAGCACAGGAAGGTTCAGGTAGTTGATGCCGTGACCCGCATTCACCTGCAGCCCCAGCGAATGCCCCAGCTCCGCCGCCGCCACCAGGCGGGCGATTTCCTGCGAAGTATCCTCTGCATTCGCGAAAGCTCCGGTGTGCAACTCGATCATGTCCGCGCCCATACGCGCCGACTCCTCGACGTGCTCCACCAGAGGATCGATGAAAAGGCTGACCTTGATCCCTGCATCTTTAAGCCGTTTCACCGCCTCCCTCGCCGTCCCGAAAAGCGCAACTACATCCAGCCCGCCCTCCGTCGTGACTTCCTCCCGCGTCTCCGGAACAAGGCAGGCAAAATCCGGCTTCAGCTGGAACGCTAGATCCATCATCTCCTCAGTGATCCCGAGTTCCAGGTTCAACGGCAAGTCGCATTCCTCCTTCACCCGTAAGGCATCCGCATCCTGCATGTGGCGGCGATCTCCGCGCACATGTACCGTGATCGAGTCCGCGCCACCGGCCTTCGCCTCCTTTGCCGCCTCCACAACGGACGGTTCGGCATTCGGAGAGTCTGGCAACAGGGCATAGCGCGCCTGCCGCAGCGTCGCCACGTGGTCAATGTTCACCCCCAGCAAGAGACTCATGCCCTGAAGCTAGCCCCCCTTACCGGCAGCCGCAATCCAAGACTCGCATCCCGAATCAAACCCTTGCCCCAAGCCTCCCTCTCCGCTATCCAAAGCCCCGCCCATGAACGAGCACATCGCCTCCATACAGACCCAAGCCCTAGAACTCATCGCCGTAGCCTCCGACGCGCGCAGCCTCGATGATGCCCGTGTTTCCGTCCTCGGGAAAAAGGGCAGCCTCTCGCTTGCAGGAGCCGCCATCAAGGATGTCCCCAAGGAGGAAAAGGCCGCCTTCGGCCAATCCCTCAATGCCGCCCGCACCGCGATCACCTCGGCAATCGAAGAAAAACAGGCGGCGATCCAGCAAATCGCCGACCGCGCAGCCCTCGCCGGGATCGATATCACCCTGCCCGCCCGCGCACTGCCAACCGGTGCCCTTCACCCCCTCACCCAAATCCGCGACGAAGCGACCCATATCCTTCGCTGTATGGGCTTCGCTCTCGCCGACGGCCCGGAAATCGAGGACGAGTTCCATTGCTTCGACGCCCTCAACACCCCCGCCGACCACCCGGCGCGTAACGAGAAAGACACCTTCTATTTCGATTCCGGTAAACTCCTCCGCACTCACACCTCCAGCGTGCAGATCCGCACCATGGAAACCGCCACCCCGCCGATCCGCATCATCGCCCCCGGCTCCGCCTATCGGCGCGATGAAATCGATGCAACCCACCTCTCCGTTTTCAACCAACTCGAAGGCCTCTACGTCGACACCGATGTCACCCTCCCCGACCTGAAAGGCACGCTTGAATATTTCTTCCACGAAATGTTCGGCACCACCACCGAAGTCCGTTTCCGCCCCCACTTCTTCCCCTTCACCGAGCCATCCTTCGAGATCGACGTGAAACTCCAGGTCAAGGGGCAGGCACCCCGCTGGATGGAAGTCGCCGGCTGCGGCATGGTCGATCCCGCCGTCTTCGAAGTTATCAACTCCAACCGCAAGGACGACGCCCTCAACCCGGAAAAACTCACCGGCTTCGCATTCGGCATGGGCCTCGACCGCCTCGCCATGATCCGCTGGGGCATCAAGGACATCCGCCTTCTCATCGAAAACGACACCCGCTTCCTCTCGCAGTTCGCTTAACAGAAATTTTCACCGCCAAGCTCGCCAAGTAAGATAAGTTTCCAGGCCAATGAAAACAATTGAGGAGATCGCATCAGTGATTGTGGATGCATCGTTCAAAGTTCATCAGGCGCTGGGACCGGGGCTTCTCGAAAGCGCATACGAAGCCTGCTTGACGCATGAACTGACCAAGCGAGGCCTCATAGTGGAACGACAAAAGGCACAACCAGTCCACTAAGATGGAATCACAATCGATGCCGGATACCGGATCCACCTCCTCGCAAACGACTCCATCATCATCGAACTCAAAGCCGTCGAGCAAATCATCCCCATCCACCAAGCCCAACTGATGACCTACCTCAAACTTTCAAAAAAGGCCGTCGGTTTTCTCATCAACTTCAACACCACCTACTTCAAAAGTGCCATCAAACGAATCGCCATCGACTACCAAGAGTCTTAACTTTTCTTACTTGGCGAATTTGACGGTTCAAAAATCTTTCCATCATGAACATCTCCCTTAACTGGCTCTCCACACACCTCGACCTCTCCGGGAAATCCATCGCCGAGATTTCCGACCTCTTCACCTTCGCTGGCGTCGAGGTTGAAGGCATCGTCACCAAAGGCATTTCGTCCGAGAAAATTGTCGTTGCCCAAATCAAGGAAGCGATTCAGCACCCGAACGCGGATCGACTCAAAGTCACGCAGGTCGATTGCGGTGAAGAAGGACTCCGCCAGATCGTATGCGGCGCCACCAACTACAAGGTTGGCGACAAGGTTCCCTGCTGCCTTCCCGGCGCAAAGCTGACTGAAGATTTCACCATCGGTGAAACCGTCATGCGCAAGGTCGAATCGAAAGGCATGCTCGCCGCCGCCGAGGAAATCGGCCTCCCGAAAGGCGAGGACGGCCTGCTCATCCTTCCCGAGGACGCCCCGATTGGAGTCCCTGTGAAATCCCTCTTCGATTCCGATGTCCTACTTGAACTCGAAGTCACACCGAACCGCCCCGACCTTCTTTCGCACGCAGGCATGGGTCGTGAACTTGCCACCTTGCTGAAGACCCCGCTCATCTCGCCCGAATCACCCCTTGCTTCCACCAAGCAGGCCGGAGCGGATTTTATCCAACTCGAATCCCCCGATTCCTGCCCGTTCTACTCCGCCACCCGCATCGACGGCGTCACGGTCGGTGAATCCCCTACCTGGCTGAAGGAACGGCTCACATCCATCGGCCTGCGCCCGATCAACAGCATCGTCGATATTACCAACTTCGTCCTCCACGAAACCGGCCAACCGCTCCACGCCTTCGATGCAGCCAAGGTCACCGGCTCACTCGTCATACGTCAGGCAAAAGACGGAGAACAATTCAAGGCTCTCGACGAATCCGTCCACACCCTCACGCCCGACGACCTCCTGATTTCCGATGAATCCGGAGCCGCCCTCGCCCTCGCAGGAGTCATGGGTGGCATCGACAGCGGCGTCAATGAAACCACGACCTCCATCATCTTGGAATCGGCATATTTCACGCCTTCCAACATCCGCCGCACCTCCCGCCGCACTTTCCTTTCCTCGGATTCCTCCTACCGCTACGAGCGTGGGATCGATCCACAGGGCGTCCTCCCCGCCGCCGCCCTTGCGATCAAGCACATCGGCGGTTCATCATCCGAAACCGAAGCCGCAGGCAGTCTCCCCCTCCCCCCCTCTCCCGTCTCCCTCGATCTCGGAAAGCTCCAGCATCTCCTCGGCAACTCCATCTCCACCGAAGCCGCCGAGGAAATACTCACCCGCCTCGGACTGAGCAAGCTTCCCGTCGGCACTTGGCAGATCCCATCCTTCCGCCAAGATCTCACCCGCCACATCGACCTCGCCGAGGAGATCACCCGCGTCCACGGCCTCGCCAACGTCCCGTCCCGCCTGCGAGGCACCTTCGCCGCCACCAGCGCTGTCGATGCCGCCTACGATGCGGACATGGTTCTGCGCCGCCGCCTCGCCGCCCTCGGCCTCTACGAGTGCCAAACGATCAAGCTCATTTCCGAGACTCAGCTCCCGGACATCCTGCCACTCCGTCCACTCCAGGACGGCGATCTCATCCGCGTGAAATCCCCCCTCAGCGAGGATCATGCCATCATGCGCCCGTCCATTGTCCCGGGGCTCGTCGCCTCCGCAGAGCGCAACGCCCGCCAGCAGGTAAAATCCCTACGCCTCTTCGAAATGGGTCGCGTGTTCCGCAACGCCGGTGGCGGCAAGGCCAAGGATCAGGAGAGCGACAATCTCGCACTCCTCATCTCCGGTAGCACAAACCCGTCCTCATGGGCGGCGAAAGACAGGGCAACGGACATCTACGATGCCAAGGGCGTGCTCTCCGCCCTGCTTCCCGGTCACACCATTTCCCTGAAACCAAAGGACAGGGAAAACGTCGCTCTCGGAGCAGAGATTAAGGCCGGTGATCAGACCGTCGGCTTCTTCGCCCGACTGCTGCCTTCCCGTGAGCGCTCGCTCGACTTCAACTCTCCGGTTTTCGTCGCCGAACTCGATCTAGGAAAACTCCGCAAGCTCATCTCCCGCACGTTCCAGGTCGAAGAACTCCCGCAGTTCCCTGGCTCCACCCGCGATGCTGCGATGGAGCTCCCCATCGGCACTCCGAACGCCGCGATCGAAGCCGCCCTCGCCAAGGCCAAGGAGCCCCTGCTCGTCTCCTACGAATGCTTCGACCTCTTCACCGATCCCTCCGGCGAGAAAATCGCCGCCGACCGAAAGTCCATCGCCTACCGCTTCCTCTACCGCGACCCCGCGAAGACCCTCAAGCAGAAGGAAATCGACGAAGCACACGAACGAATCATCGCTCTGTTAGGGAAAATCGAAGACCTCGCCTTCCGCTAGCACAAAGGCGAACGGGTCTTCCAACCCGTTGGATCAATGAAGAACGGACTCGAAAGTCCGTTCTTCTGATCCTTCAGCTACAGCGGAACTCAGATCCCCTCAATGTCGTATCCCGTCTCCGGAGGGGCGCCTTGGGGAGAATTCTCCTCGGGCGCAGCCGCTTTGGCTTTCGCTGGAGCCGATGAACTTACACTCGCCTCATCCAGCTTTCCGAGATAAGCAGGTAGCTCGACTCCTACGTTCTTCGCAATCTCATGCAGCGGAGGAACCGCTCCTGCCATACCGGAGAGGAAATTCGCGGTGCTGGTCTTGCCATCGGCGCCTTTGCCGCTGTCCCAGACAGTGATCTTGTCGATCTTGAGGTTGGCGATCGCCTGCACCTGCTCGCGGACGAGCTGCGGCAGGAGTTCGGTCACAAGCATCTGTTGTGCTCCACCCGGACCCATGCAGGCCTTGATCAAATCGTCAAAGCCCTTTGCTTTCCCGGCAAGAACCGCCTGGGCACCTTCCGCTTCCGCGAAAAACTTCGCCTTGAGGCCGTTCGCTTCCGCCTCTTTAACAAAGACAATACCATCGGCCTCGGCCTGTTTCTCGGTCCGCACCGCATCCGCCTTGCCCTGCTGGATACGGCGGGTTTGCTCTGCCTCCGCATCCGCGTCGACGAGAAGGCGTTCCTTCGCGACCTGCGCGGGAACGACGGAGTTCGCATATTGGGTAGCCTTGTCGCGCTCGGCGCGCTGCTTCTCCGCCGCCTGTTCGGAAACGTAAGCTTCTTCGAGAACCTTTGCCTCAGCGACCTTCTCCGCCGCCATCGCGAGGCGCTCCGCCTCAGCCTGAGAGCTACGCCGCTGAGCATCTGAATTTGCGATATCTACCAACGCAGTGTTCTCTCCTTGGGTCGCTTCCGCGTTCGCTCCAGCCACGCTGACACGTTTGTCACGTTGCATACCGGCGGCACCGATTTCTCCGTCTCGATCAGCTTGTGCAACTTTGATTTTCGCTTCTGCAATCGCTTTCGAGGCCGCCTCCTGCCCGAGCGCATCGATGTATCCCGAGGCGTCCGTGATGTCCTGGACGTTCACGTTGATCAGCCTGAGGCCGACCTTTTTCAGCTCGACCTCGACACCCATGGAAATATTCTGGATCAGCTTGTCGCGGTCCGCGTTGATCTCCTCGATGTCCATGGTCGCAATAACCACCCGCATCTGGCCGAAGATGATGTCCTTCGCCAGTTCCTTGATATGCTCCATGTTCAGCCCGAGCATACGCTCCGCCGCATTCTGCATCACACCTGGTTCGGTCGAGATACCGACGGTGAACGTCGATGGTGTGTTGACCCGGATGTTCTGTTTGGAAAGGGCACCCTCAAGCCGGATATCGATCGGCAGCGGGGTGAGGTCGAGGTATTGGTAATCCTGAATCACCGGCCAGACGAAGGCCGCACCACCGTGATGGCAGTGGGCGGATTCCCCCCCGCTAACCTTACCGTAAACCACCAGAATCTTGTCCGAGGGGCAGCGCCGGTAGCGCATCGCCACGGCCGTGAGGGTGATGAAGAAAACGGCGATAACCGCCACGAGTCCGATGATAATATCCATGTTTGATGTATGTTTGTTAGGGTGAATTTAGGTGAGTGGCTCTACGATGAGGGTGGATGAGCCGATCCGCTCCACCACCGTCACCTTCGTTCCAGGTTGGATCGGCTCGGTGCCCTTTTGCAAGGCCTCCGCGGTGACCAGTCTACCCTGGATCATGATCTCAACCTGACCGCCCGCTCGCTGGACGGGAGGCACAGTCACATAAATTGTTCCCATCACCCCGACGGCGTTGCCATAGTCCAGGGTTCCGCTCGATTGCAGCCGCATGAAGCTCCGCATCATTAGGTAGATCGCGACCATCAACACCCCGCCGACAAGTAGGGAAAGGACAAGCGTCATCGGCAGCCCGAAGCCCCGCTTGGTGAGAATCACCCCGGTCCAGCCGAAGCCGCTGAAGAAAGCAGTGACCCCGCGGATGGAGAAAATGCTCATTCCCGAATCGTGGTCATGGAAGTCGCCGCCATCCATCCCGCCCGCATCGACATCGTCCATCCCCATGAAAAGGGTGAGGACGAGCTGCAGCATAAGAGCTACTAGCGCGACGATCGCAATGCCATAGAATACCTGAAGGTTGAAGTTCAGAGCGTCCCACCAGTTATCAATAAAATCAGGCATCTGCCATGAAGTTGTTTCCCCGCCCGCTATGTGGCAAGAAGATTAGGATATTCGTCATCCGACTTTCGTTTCGAAACCTTGAAATCTCGGCGAAACCCGGCATGGTCGATACCGCATGCGCGGATTCCCTTTTCTCATTTTCATCCTACTAACCGGCTGTCAGACGATAGGCTTCTACACACAGGGAATAACAGGACAGGCTGAAATCCTCTGGAAATCCCAGCCCAACGAGAAACTCCTCGCCTCGCAGGCGACGCCGGAAGATTTAAAAAAGCGCATCATCCTCGCTGAGGAACTTTGCCGCTTCGCATCCGAGGAACTGGCGCTCCCCGGGGATGCCGCATACCACCGCTACGCGGATCTCGGACGCCCCCATGTGGTCTTCGTGCTACACGCTTCCCTTGAGTTCTCGATGGAGCCGAAGACCTGGCATTACCCCATCGTCGGCGAGCTGGATTACCGAGGATATTTCAAGCAAGCCGATGCAATGGCATACGCCGAAAAACTTCGAGCAGAGGGCTACGAAATCCATCTCGGCGGCACCGACGCCTACTCAACACTGGGTACATTTCACGATCCCCTGCTGAACACCTTCACCGACTATCCCGAGATCGATTTCGCAGAAACGATCTTCCACGAACTCACACACCTCCGAATTTTCCGCAAGGGCGAGACGACTTTTAACGAATCGCTCGCTAACACCGTCGCCGAGGAGGGTATACGGCGCTACCTCCTCTCAAAAGGCCGCCGCGCCGACCTGGAAGATTACGAGGAACGCCTGATCCGCCGTCGCGAGTTCTACGATGAAATCGATCTCACCCGCCGCCAACTCACCGCCCTCTATGCCTCGGCCATACCCGAGAAAGAAATGCGCGCACGCAAATCCAAACTTCTTGCCAACCTCAAAGCACGCGCACGCGCCCTCCAAGAACGCTGGGGCGGAATGAAGTGGTTCCCTTACCGTTGCCAGTAAATTTTGAGTTTTATTGATGTCGTGATCTGGTCTGTGAGGTGGGCGGGGCGGTCAAGCTGGCTCAGCTTGCCGGGGTTTGGGGCGGGTAGCCCCAAG
>CAJQKQ010000011.1 GCA_905478925.1 uncultured Verrucomicrobiales bacterium | reverse complement strand
TGTAGAGTGAGGTTGGAGCCGGAGGTGCCGTCCCAGGTAGCGGTCTCCGCTTCGCCAAACCGATCGGGATGGCGAGAGGTCCACTGAACAGTCCGAGCGTTGGTGACCACCACGGTGCCAGCGCCCGCATAGGTCAGCTCCTTGACCAAGCGATTCATGGCGATCTGGATTTTTTGGGAGTCCTCGACAGCTTCCTTGTTGCTGATGAATACCCCGACAGACGTTACGAGCAGCATGCCGACAAAGACCAAGGCCAGTGAGGTCAGGATCAGCACCGCTACCACCTCGATGAGGGTAAAGCCGGCTCGGTTCTGGGAATGGGGTTTCATGGCATTACGGAATGGGGAAAAAATAGGAGGTGAGACGTTCGCCTTGGCTGTTGCCCAAGGTTACCCGCAATGCGTTTTCAATTCCCTCAGCGGGGATGAATTCTACTCCTGCGGCATCGAAATCGACCCAGTCGTTGTAGAGCAGGCTATAAGAGGGGGGGGGATCAACTGCGGCGGCAGTGGCGATCGCGGTGGATAAGGCAGGCAGATCGGTGGGGTGAACCGTGCGGTAAAGGTGCGACATCGCATCCATTTCCGTCCGCAGACTGTAGGTTTCCGGCATGCGCAGCAAAGCGCGTCTGCTGCCTTCAAGGCCGGATCCGATCAGGGGAAGCAACAAGGCAGACAAAATTGCAGATAACACGAGAGTGGCGATCACCTCGATGAGGGTAAAGCCGCTTCGGCTGCGAAACAGCGCTGGCTTGGGCTTGTGATACCTCGATTTCATGGGATCAATCCGGTTCCTGCTCGAATTGTAATGCTACGGCTTCGTGCTCCTCGGGTCAAGGTGATCGTTTGATCCGCGCCAAGGAGAGCTCCGGCATCGTTCAAGGGCCTTCCCCACGAATCGAAACGAATGACGGTCCCTGCCGTGGTCGTGACGCCATCTGTCAGGGTGCGTTGCGTTGCGCCGGCGCCGGGGACGAATCCAGGCGTGAAGCCAGCACCAGGAGCGACCACTTGGCCGATCTGGTAGGTTGTGGCGTCGGTGAAGACCAAGCGCCATTGATAGGTGTCGGCTTGGGCTCGGATCTGGGCGTAGCGCAAATGAGAGCTCAGTCGATTGGCTTCCGCTGCCAAACTGGCATTGGAGCCAGGCAGAATACTCGCAGCGCCCACGGCCAAAATCCCGAGCAGTACCAAGGTGGCCATGATTTCGATCAAGGTAAAGCCACTGCGGCGTTGCGCTGAATGCGATTTCATGAGGTGAGTCACTTTTGTGTGATCGCTTCTGGGCGAGAACCGGTCCCCGGACCGAGCTCGCGGGTTGGTTTCCCGGAATGAGCTCGACCCGGATAGGGTTGTGTTGGATTAATTAGTTGGTGGCGGTAGCAACTACCTATCTAGTCCAGACCGCTGGCTGGGTCCCAGTGGAAGGTGTCCGTGTCAGGGGTATCGCTGAGCCAGTCTGAAACGTAAGAGTGCCGCCCGCCGGAGTGGGATCAGTCCCCGACCAAGCATAGTCTGTTCCACCCCCAGTGTTAAGGTTGGTGTCTGCTGGAAGAGCATCCGCTGTCCATCCCCCGTCGGCCAACATGTTGTTGCCCCAGGTCAGGGCTTCGCGGCCGTTCATTTCGGAAACACCCGCGTCGATCGCTTTGTCGCGAGCGCTTGCGGCCATGTCGATGTACTTCGGCACGGCGATCGCAGCTAGGATGCCGAGCAGGACGAGGACGGCGATCACCTCGATCAAGGTGAAACCGCGTTTTATTCTCTTTGTCAGTGTTGTGTTTGTTTTCATTGCGTTTGTTTTCATGTCTTCATATTCCTTGTTTTTTGTTAAGTCGGTACAGAGTCAACAAGATACTCTGCAGCCGGAAATTTGATAGTAAAGGGGAGTTGACTTAGGGCTCGCGGCTATTATCGCTCCGCTGGGCGGTGGTGAGCTGGCGTGGTGGTGGTAGATGATCATTTGGCTCGTCGTCATTCTCCATGTCCTCGGGCTTGGCGAGGGCAAGGCCTGGAACCGAGTAGGAAAACGTAGTGCTCGCGAGGTAGTCGCGCAGCACGGTGGGCCGATTGGCCTCGGCCTCGGCGGCGTCCTTGGTAATGAGCTTCTGCCGGACTTTGGCGGCGAGGGACAGCTCGAGCGGACACATGCCCGCCTGAAGACCTGCGGTCAGTGAATTGTAAAGTTGGTGGGTATTGCCTTCCCGTATCATCGTTCGCACGGCGGGGGTCGCGAGCAAGATCTCGCGGGCGGCGATGCGACCGCTTCCGGATGCGCGAGGCAGCAGCACTTGGGTGACGATGCCTTGGAGGACGGAGGCAAGCTGGGCGCGCACCAAAGCCTGCTGCGCTGGGGGGAAGACGTCGATGATGCGGTCGACGGTCTGCGAGGTATCGCTGGTGTGGACGGTGGAAAAGACGAGATGCCCCGTCTCGCTCGCGGTCAGGGCGAGTTGAATGGTCTCCAAGTCCCGCATTTCACCGACGAGGATGACGTCGGGGTCTTCGCGTAGAGCGGACTTGAGCGCGGGCGCGAAACCGTGCGTGTGGATGCCCAGTTCGCGCTGGGTGATGCAGGCACGCTTCTCCGAATAGGTATATTCGATGGGATCCTCTACCGTCAGAATATGCTTCTGGCTGCGCTGGTTGATTTGGTCGATCAAGCAAGCCAGCGTCGTCGACTTCCCCGTTCCGGTAGCTCCAGTGAAGAGGACTAGACCGCGTGGGAGCGCGGCGAACTTGAAGATCGATTGCTCCATGGTGAGCGCCTCGGGAGAAGGAATATCGTCGGGAATCAGGCGGAAGATCGCGGCGAGGCCCCGTTGCTGCTGGTGGACGTTGACGCGAAAACGGGTGGTTCCGTGGGGCAGATCGAGCGAGTAGCTTAAATCGATCTCCAGGGTTCGCTCGAGCGCCTCGATCTGATCCGGGCGCAGGATGCCGAGTATCGCAGTCTCGCACTCCTCGGCACTGAGTGGCGGAAATTCGTCGAGCAGGGCACCAAGCGCTCCGTCGATTCGCAATGCGGGGCTTCGTTCCGGAGCCAGGTGCACGTCCGAGGCTCGGCGCGACACAGCGAGATCCATCAGTTCAGGTAAATTCATGGTAGAGAGAGTGGGGTAGTTACGCGGTTAATTTTTATTAATCATCTCGGTCAGTTCCCACATCGGCATGTAGATGGCCAAGGCGAAGAAACCGACGACGAAGGTGAGGGAAATGATCAGAATGGGGCCGATCGCATCCGTCATCTTCTTGATGGTGTAACTGATCTCGACGTCGTAATGCTCGGAGACATGTCGAAGCATCTCGTCGAGACGGCCGGATTCCTCGCCAATCTTGACCATGTTGATCAGCATGGGGGGAAAGTACTTGGACGAGCTGAGTGGCCCGGAGATGCCGTGGCCTTCTTCCAGTAACTCACGGACCTTGACGAATTCGGCGGAGATGGCGGCATTGCCTACGGTCTCGGTCAGGATTCGCAGCGAGTCGAGAACCAGGACGCCGCTGGACTGAAGGATGGCGAAAATGCTGGAGAAACGGGACATCGCCGCCTTGACCAAGACAGGCCCGATCAGCGGCATGGCGAGCAGAGCGCGATCGCGGAGTAGGCGTCCGCGATCCGTCCGGTTAAAGTATTCATGAAACAACAGGCCGCTGACGATCGTGCCGAGGGCGATCCATATCCCGTAGCTCGTGAGAATTTCGCTCATGGTGAGGCAGATGCGTGTCGGCAGGGGCAAATTGAGTCCTTGCTGAGAGAAAAAGGAAACAAATCGAGGGATGACGAAGCCGACCATGATGAGGAAAGCCACGACGAGAGCGCCGATGACGATTAAGGGATAGCGCATCGCGGTTTTGATCTCCGCCTTCACCTGGGCCTCGTGCTCGATGAGGTAGAGCAGCCGGTCGAGCACTTCCGGAAGCGTCCCGCTCGTCTCGCCGGCCTCGATCATGCTGCAAAAAAGCGGCGAAAAAACCTTGGGATGCTTACCTGCGGCCACGGAAAGGCTGGAACCGGCTTCGATGTCGTCTCGGATGACGCCTGCCAGTCGTCGGAGTCGAGGCTGCTCCGTCTGATCCTTGAGGATCGCGAATGCTTGGGTCATCGGAATGCCGACGCGCACCATGGTGACGAGTTGCTTGGTAAAGACGATCAGATCCGTTGCCGGCACGGGCAAATAGTGAGTCTGCAAGCGAGCGAATACGTTATCGGAGCTGCCACCGACACTCTGTAGATCGATAGGGACGAGATTCGAATCGGTAATACGACCCAGCGCTTCCTCGAGCGTGTTGGCAGTGAGTCTGCCGCTTCGCATTTTTCCTGAATAATCGGATGCTTGATAACTAAAGACAGCCATCGTAGAATATCTCCTTCGTTGGAATGATCACTCGTGAGTGATGGGGTGAGCTATGGGTTAATGAAATACGGGGTTTACTGTATCTATTGTGACCTAACTAACAATATTTTACGTCTATCCTGATCGGGCTGAGCTAGTATTTATGTTCGTAAGTGACTTGTGGCAAGCGTGTTGTGATCTGAAAGAGTTGCTACCAGATCATTATTAAGTTTAAAAAATTTAATTAAAATATATTAAGCTTTACGGCGATTTCCCGGTTTGTGGATCTGGAGCCGGATCGGCAAAACGGATCCAGGGGATTAATTAGTTTTAGGCGGTGTTCGGGTTGGTGAAAATTAACCCACACAATACCATGTAAAAAAGAAGAACTAGAAGTCGTATCACCGCCGAATTTAAAGCCAGCATCGCCATGGATGCGGCTTGGGGAATCAACACAGTCGGCATGATCGTCGATGAAAACGAACTGCACCCCGTGCAGGTGAGCCAGTGGAAGAAGGAGTTGCTCGAGAGCGCGCACCTCGTCTTTGAAAAGGACGGCAAGGATGCCCGGCAGGAAGTCTTTTTCTCAAGACCTTAAAAATCCCCATCCGTCAGATTAAGGTTTTCAGGGCACGAGTCTTCCAAGTAAAGGCCACGAGCACAAAATCTACCCCTACCTGCTGCGTGGCCGTAAGGTGGAGGCTCCCGACGAAGTCTGGTGCTCTGACATTACCTACATCCCGATGGAGCGTGGCCACGCCTATTTGGTTGCCATCATGGACTGGCACACCCGCGCGGTGATTTCTGGTGTCTCTCCAACACGCTCGACACGCGCTTCTGTCTTGAGGCCTTTGACGAGGCCGTGCGAGTGGCGGGTCGAGCGCCGGAGATCTTTATACTACCGCGCATAGAGAATGGTGAAAAAGAGGAGTGGTCGTCTCTGTTGCTTCCATTGTCCGTATTCAAACATCGTCCAAGCCATTCAATCATGGTAGGGCGGATCCGGCTCGGTCGGCCCTGATCAAAAAACGCAAGCGCCGTATCTCCGGAAAGGGAGTGAAGCCACGGCAAGACACGGCATTTTCCCCGGGATCTCACTTCCGTGTGGGTGAGGCGAGCGGCTAGATTTTTAAAGTGGGCTGACCGAGCCGGATCAGCCCTACCGTGTGAGAAACATCGTCCAAGCCGCAGAGCCGCAAAGCAACAAGCCATTCAATCATGGTAGGGCGGATCCGGCTCGGTCGGCCCGGATCAAAAAACGCAAGCGCTGTATCTCAGTAAAGGGAGTGAAGCCACGGCAAGACACGGCATTTTCCCCGGGATCTCACTTCCGTGTGGGTGAGGCGGGCCGCTAGATTTTTAAAGTGGGCTGACCGAGCCGGATCAGCCCTACCGTATTCAAACATCGTCCAAGCCGCAGAGCCACAAAGCAACAAGTTTTCTGTTGCCGAACATGTCGTATTGAGTGCCGTCCACATACGCTTGGGAGACTTCTCTGCTTCCGTAAAGAAAATGGATCTTTCGTCTGATGATGCGAACCGTTCGGTTCTTCCAAAATCACAAAACGTGACGCGCAGCAGGATAACACCGATCAAGCCCGCCTTGATCTCTCGTGATGCTCAGCAGGGGAGGGCAGTCGTATGAGTTGTCGGTTTTTATAAGACGACGTTCGCTGCAGCTTCTTCGAGGGTTGTTATCCCCATTTGAACTTTTATGGCCGCGTCCTCTCTCATTGTAACGAAGTTGCCTTCGTCCCGGGCGGCCGCACGCAGATCCCCTTCGCTGGCATTGTTTGCGATCAGCGATTGCAGGTTCTCGCTAATGGGCAGCACCTCGTAGACTCCGACACGGCCACGATAACCCGTATGGCGACAACGGTGGCAACCCTGCGCCTTGAGGAACCGAGATTCGGAATCGGGGCTCAGTCCCCAGAAGTCCAATGCCTTGGGGGGCGGTGACCAAGGCACAGCGCAGCTCTCGCAGACCCGGCGGACGAGACGTTGGCCGATCACGCACGAAAGGACTGAAGCGATGAGAAACGGTTCGACGCCCATGTCGATGAGGCGGCAAATCGTGCCAATCGCATTGTTGGTGTGGACGGTGCTGAGGACGAGATGGCCGGTCAGCGCGGCTTGAATGGCGATTGTGGCAGTCTCGGAGTCGCGGATCTCGCCGATCATTGCTATATCCGGATCCTGACGAAGCATGCTGCGTAGGCTACCGGCAAAGGTCATGCCTGCTCGGGTGTTGAGCTCGACTTGGCGAATGCGGGGAATCCGGTATTCGACAGGATCCTCGACCGTGATGATATTCACCTCGGGGCGATTGAGCATCGCGAGCACGGAGTAAAGCGTGGTGGTTTTGCCGCTACCAGTCGGACCCGTATTCAGGATCATGCCGTGCGGCCGTTCGATGGTCTGTTCGATCTTGCGGACATCGCTTTCGCGCATCCCGAGCTGATCGAGCTTGAAGACGAGAGCGTTCATGTCGAGGAGACGCATGACGATGTTCTCGCCGTGTATGGTGGGCAGCGATGAAACCCGCACGTTGATCTCCCTGCCGCTGATTCGGGCGGTGAAGCGGCCATCCTGGGGAACGCGGGTAACGGCGATGTCCATGCGTGCGAGAATCTTCAAGCGGGAGACCACCGAAAGCAGCATCGACTTGGGGATAGGCGGGAGGTCCTTTAAGACTCCATCGACCCGGAGCCGGACTTGGACATGAGTCTTCTCCGGGCAGATGTGCACGTCGCTCGCGCCTTCGCGAACGGCACGCGTTATGATCCAATCGACGCTGCGCACGGCGGTTGATCCCTCCGCCATGTCCATCAAGGCCTTTACTTGTGATTCGTCGCTTTCGTCGCTCTCCTCGTCGGCCTGCGTCGTGCCGTAATCGACCTCCTCGATATCGTCGAGCAGCGAACCGATTCCGGAGGCAAGACCATAGAGGCTGTTCATGAGCTCGTTGTACTCGGTCTCGGTACAGATGACGGGTTCGACCTCCATCTTGACGTGTCGCTGCACCGCATCCATGTCGACCACCTCTGTGGGGTCGGACATGGCGACGATGAGCAAGTTTGCTTCTCGCCGCAGCGGAACCATGCGGTGTTTGCCGGCCATGGAAGCGGGCAAGATCGCCGCGAGTTCCGGATCCACAGGATAGTGATCGGGATCGTATTTTGGGATATGTAATCGATTGCTAAGAACGCTGACCATGTCGGTGTCTGCAACCAATCCTTCGCGAAGGATGTACTCTTGGACCTTGAGACCGTTGGGTCTGTGGGTGTTTTGCACTTGATGGAATTGCTCCTCAGAGAGGAGCCCCTCGTCAACCAGCATTTCTTCAAGTTTCATGTTCATATTTCAGAACCTCGAATCACTTGCCTTGCCACTTCGCCGTGTCCGCGACTCGGGGAAGAATGTGAGGGGTGATGAAAATCAGGGTGTCGGTGAAAGAGTCGTTGCCGTCTCGGCTGCGGAACATCCCGCCTATGCCTGGAATGCCCTTGAGGAAAGGAATCCCCTCCTCCTGGTGGATTTTGGTTTCGGTGGAAAGTCCGCCGATCACCGTCGTTTGCCCGTTGGCTAGGTAGAGGGAAGTAAGTGCGGAACGAGTTAGGATCGGGGTTTGAATATTGCCATCAATGATGATCGAGCGGGTGTCATCGAAATCGTCCTTATTGGTATTGATATCGAGCTTGACCCAATTCTTGTCAATGACGTGGGGAGTGACCTCAAGACGGAGCACAGCCTTTTTGAATTCGACCTGGGCAACAGCGGCGAGTCCGGTTCCGGTGGCGGAAGCGAAGGGCCTCTCCTCGCCGCTTTCGATGACCGCCGTCAAGCGGTCAAGGGTCGTGATCGAGGGTCGCGAGACGATGTTGAGTCGACCGTCTTTCTGAAGGGCTGAGAGTTGAGCCTGTAGGATTTGGCTCCCTCTTTCGAGGCTTGCGCCGTAAATGAAGCCGGAACCGAGGAGGCGATCAAACGCAGCGGGAAAGTTGGAATTGTAGCCGGTGGGGTTCGGCGTCGTGCCTATGGTGAGATCTCCGCCTTCGAGGATATCGAAGACGCCCCATTGGACGCCGAGCTGGCGAGCGACGACGTTGTTGGCCTGCACAATATTCATTTCGATCAGAATTTGATAGGTGGGTTGGTCCAAGCCCTGAATGAGCCTGCGAGCTTGGGCAATGTCGGAGGGTATTCCATGGATGATCAGCTGGCCGGTATCTGTGTCGGCCTGAACATTAAAACCAGTGCGTTGGGTCCCTACGGCCCCTTCGAGCGTTGGATCCTGGTCCGCGACGATGGCCTGCATCGTTGTGCTGACAGAATTTGCAAGACGATTTATGTCGGCGTAGTGTACGCGGATCATGCTAATAACCATCGGCTCGGAACGCATCCTCTGCTCAGCGGCTTGAAGCTGGTCGTGCAGCGCTTGCTCCATGGCGATATTGCTTTCGACATCTTGGACGGAGAAGATGCGAAGGAGGTCATCTTCAAGATCGTAGTGCAATCCATGCGCTTCGGTAATGGCCAAAAAGAGACGATCCCAGCGGGTTTCGCGTCTTAGGCTCACGAGAACCGGGCCGCTGACGTTACTGGTAATGATGATATTGAGGTCGGCGGCGTCGGCGAGGGCGCGCAGAAGCACTCCCACATCCATCGCACGGGTAATTACCATGTCCTTAATGGGGATCTGAGGCAGCGGATCCGGGCGCGAGGATTCAAGGGCGACCGCCTCTGCTCCGTGGAAATCGGGCATTGCAGGAAATTCGGGGGCGGGCGGAGCGGTCATAGCCGAGTCCTCGGCGAGTTCCCGCCACGCCATATAGGTAGCATCGTCATAGGCTGTTTGCACCGGGATGGTGCAGGAGCCGATTAGCACAGTGGTCGCAAGGACCACGCAAAGGTTGCGAACGCGTCTGTCGGGCGTGGCACGATGGAGTTTATTTTCAGCGATGTTTGTCATAGGTCTTGTCATTGTGATCCTCCTGTAATTTGCGACTTTTCAAGTGGCACATCGACTGGGTCGGTTGCGCCGCGGCGTAGTAGTTCGATATGGTCTGGGTGAATTTGAGAGAGCTGAAATTCTTCTCCTTTGATCGCTTCGCCAATCCGATAGTCACGGCCGTCGATAATTGCAATTGGTTGAGGTCCTATATTAATATATCCGATATATTTCGGGAGAGGTTCGACATACTGTGTGAGAGGTGTCGACTCACTATTCTGCGTCAATAACGGTCGCTCACGGAGTGGATTGCGGAGCCATTGCGTATTGGCGGCGGCCAATACGCGCTCTTCACGATCCGTTAACTCTCCCTGTTGAAGACTCACCTGCACCCTGGCAATCAAGGCGCTAAAGTCGGTTCGGGCCAGCTCGGTCGAAGCGACTGTCGGGCTGGACAAGGCAGATTCGTAATAGAGCCCACCGCCAATTGCGGCGGTCGCTACGAAACCGAGGATTAATTTTTCTCGAAGTGTCATTGGATTGCTAGCCAGACTGAAAGGCTCATCTCTTGTCCCAGATTGGCGACATCGATGGTCAAGGAGTCGATAGATTCGACGAATCGCATCTCATTGAGCCGATTCAGAAGGTTGTTGAAGGCAAGAAAATCGCCACGAATGCGCGCGTCGATCCGCAACATTTCGTGACCGTCCTGAAGAGAGCGGACCTGAGGCGTTGCCGAGACGAGCTCTACTTCGGACTCGCGCGCTAGGGTTTCGAATACGTCCGGCAACTCGGCTAGATCTTTGATCTTGAGCGGTTGGAGCTCGTTGATAGCGATTCCCTCGGGAAGCGATTTTTTCTTGCGCTGCTGCAACGAGAGATAAATTGGAAGCAAGGTTTTCTGTTGCTGTAGTGCGGGTTGCAATTCCTCGATAGAGGTGCGGGTTTTGTCGATATCCCGAGAGGATGGGAGCACTCCGAGCAAGACAAGCGCGAGCAATACTATTGCGAAAATTGTTGGCATCGCCAGTTTCCTTTTGGTTGATGTGCGTGCGTTTGGTCCCATTGTATTCATTTCTTGGTGAGATCTCCTTTGGGCTCTTCAATCGTCTTCACGTTCAAGGTGAAGGTCAGGTCCAATTCACCCGAACTTTCGACTAGCTCTGTCTCATCTACCTCCACTCCGTGGAATAGATGCGACTGATCTAAGCGCGCAATGTACATGGCTAGGGATGTCTCTAGTGACGTGCGCTCTCCATTGACGACTCCTTTCAAAAGCAGGGTTCCCTTTGCTTCTGCCGCGGTCTTAACGGGTGCGCCCATTGCGGCTGAGCCATCTAGAAGCGTAATGGTTCTGCCCATTGCCGCTGAGACATGTAGGAGAGCTATATTTTCAGGGGTAAGTCTTGTGATCTCCGACAGCAGGGCAAGACCCTCGTAGCGCTTTGTCGCCGCCCTCCGTTGCTCTTGGAGCGCTCGCACGTCCTCAGTGGCTTCCGTGATGACGGCCTCGGTAAGCGGAGGGCCTAAGGCGCTTAGGCTCCGATCAAGATTGTCTCGCTCGGCGTCTAGGCCTCGCAATTGCGATTGCTGCCAGTGATAAAAGAAGGCTGTCGCTGCGGTCAGCAAGATCAGAAAAATAGAGACCGCAGTCGCGATCTTGCGATGCTTACTCTCTTTCTGGCGCTCCTTGTAGGTGTAGGCGAGGTTTATTCCGGCCTGACGAGCCTCGAGCGCCAAACCAAAAGCGGGGCCGTAGGCGATGCGATCTGCGTTGTCCTCTGGAAGGGCAGTATTCGCTTGCAACTCCGGCGTGTCAAAGGGATCGATCGCGATCACCTTGGGTGAGAGTTGCTCGGAGATGAATTTGAACAGGTGCCCTCTCGCGGCGATCTCGCCACCGAGGAAAACCGTTTCCATTGGCTCATTATCGAAATGGCTTTGATAATACTCAATCGTTCGTTCGATCTGCCGCACCGTGCGTTCTAGGATCGGACGAAGCAAATTCAAGGCCTTCTCATGTTGTGGGCTTTCATCGAATGAAAGCATCTCTTCCTCAAGCCCGAGTTTAAGAACGAGATCACAAGCTTCTTCCTGACTCGGAGTTGGCTCAAGTTCCTTGATCAGCGTCTCCGCGAGATTGTGGAGCCCCAAGGGAATGTTTCTTGTGAATACAAGTCGCCGATCGAGTAGAACGCTCACGCTCGTGGCGCGCTGTCCCAACTGGCAGATCAATACTGGATCCTCCTGTTTCTCATCGCCACGGAGGTTAACTAGATTACGCAGGGCAAGGAGAGGAAGCCCAATGCCGGTCAGAGGATAACCCGCTTGAGAAAACGCTTTCTGAAGATGTTCAATACCCTCGTTTTCAACAAGCGCGCCGGTAATGTTTAGGCTGGTTTTCGATCCGGCTCCCTCCTCAACCTGAAAATCGACCACCGTTTCTTTTTCGAGGAATGGTTCTTCGCGTTGAAGCCCCCAATACACCGCCCCCGGAAGTCGAGTTGGGCTTACCTTCGGTATATTAATGTGATGAAGGCGCGCTCGATCCAGTTTTGGCGCGACCCAGATCGCAAGCTCCTTCGATGAACCGCAGAACTGCTTCAATGCAGCCTTGATTACCGAGCTAAATGAGGAGGACTTTAGATCCAAGTTCGGGTCGAAGTCGAATGTTCGACAGTCCTCGAAAAATATTTCTCCATCAGCGGCCTTTCCCAACCGCACCATATAGATAGTGCGGTATCCAATCTCGATACCTACGGTCGCTCCCAGACGCGATGAGCGTCTGGAGTCTTTCGTCGAATTGTGTTTCGGATTTTCTTGGCGACTAGGGTCAGTCATAAGCCTGATTCACAGTAAGGATGTGAGTGAGTGAGTGAGTGATGGCTCGTATTTTGGATCTTTACTCACTGTTTGAATTGATGGCTGGGGTTGCCTAGGAAATTGCTTTTTGGGTGGCGTCCTTGAGGTCGTCGCTGTTGTGGGTAGCTAGAATTTATTGTGGGCAGCTACGAGAGCATCGTTTATATATTATATTTCACGGGGGGCTGTAAAGTCTTTTTGAGATTTTCTCTCTATAATACGTGTTAGCTCATGATCGAGAACTCCGAAGTGAGGTCTCTGGTTGGGTGGATTGGTTCCATTGGCAGCTACAATTTGTGCGACGACAAAAACGTCATCAAAACATAGAAAGGAGTAAGATCCTAAAATAACGAAATATGAAATCAAGTCTTCCGATGATCTTCACGGGCTTGGTATTGCCCATCTTATCCACTTCTGTTTACGGAGATGAGAAGGGAGGCATCTCTACCCCGCTAGGCGCTGAAGGAAGCATATCCACTTCCGACCAAGGAGAAGGGAAGGCGAATGCCTCTAACCAACTTGCTGCGGTAAGTAACACAGATCTACGTTTTCAGGCTTTTGATCTGAACGGAGGGGATCGCCACGATATTTGGATCGACGGTGCTTTCATGCGTAACCCCAAATTGAAGTCAATATACGAGCTTCATCATTGGGACACAGATGTGACGGGTTCTCGCTCCAATGGCCTCGAAAGCTTCCACCTGAAACCCATCTACTTTCCGTTTCAAGGTGAATTGGGGTGATGGAAGTACAAGGCCGCGATTGGTGCTGAATGGATCGTTGGCTTTGGCAATAAAGATCAAGGCATTGGGGCCGGATCCGATCAGATGGCTCCTTTGGCAGCACCCTCAATGGTGAAAGGCAACACTGTGCTGATTCCACTGATTCAACACTTCGTCGAATACGATGGGCCAATGACAATGCGGTGCCAGCTACAGCCGAAGTGCAATTGGGCAAGATGTTTTCGCCGTCATTTCGTGTTTACACAGATGCCCTGTCCGGCATTGGTGGCTGCTAGGAATTTGCTTTTGGAGTGGAAGTTTGGGGGCGCCGTTGAGGGGATCGGAGAGGGGAGAAAAGGAGGTGATACTCCCGTAACATCAAATTTCACCCATGGTATTTGATTCTGTAATCCCCCCCATCGAGCCCTTCATCGGTCAAAAAAGGGGCAGCCCAAACGGAATAGAGCCCCCTCTACCGAAAGGACGCCTTGGGCTTCTCGAACTCAACATAGGTAGTCCCAAGAATCTTGTGTGAAACAGGTTCAAAGGTATTCACCCGCATGCGCCGTAAGGTATAGGACTTGCCGACTTTCATCAAATCAGAGATTTGAAACTGCTTAATAGCACGGCCTTTGGCATCGTAGCCGTTCACCTGCATAAGCGCCCCAGCCTTCTTGTGGACTGAGGCCACGACCGTTCGGTATAGACCAGATTTTCCAGGATTATTGAGCCGAATCTTCCAACAATCCTGTCCCTTGATCTTCTCCGAACCGGTCACCACCCCGCCAGGCCAATAGAGAAAGCGCATCGCGAGATCATCATAGGTCAGGTCTGTCTTCTCGATCGACTCCGAAAGCTTACTCGCCGGAAAATCCAGCGTCTTGCCGTCCTTCAATTCGAAGAGATCATAACGGTCGGCCTTCAAACGCATGTGAAAAATCCGGGCTTTTTTCCAATCCTTTTGGCCCTCGGGAAGATACTGAAACTGGATATCCCCCTGCTTCCGATTCAGGAATAAGATCACGGGCACCTTCTTCCCGTCCTTCCTCAACTGACCCTTCAAATCATGCTTCTGCAGAGTGGTGACATAACGGGCAGTCATGAGGAGGTGCTCGACGGGCGGCGGGGCGTCCTCCGCAGTCACCAAGGACGCAGTCGAAAAAATAAGAGGGAGAAGTAGGTTCTTCATTCTTTATTTTTTGCGCTTCATCAATTGAGACGTCAAGAAGCAACGCAATACCCGAAATTTGAGCCCCCAAATGGGCAGCGGGGAAGGGCGTTGAGGAGTTGGGACAGAATTTGAGTGGTAGGGACGTCTTGCCGAGGCATTGATTGGCTGGGGAGGTGAAGGCGCGCTGGGGTTCTCTCTACACTGCCATCGCGGGGATCGTGGCGGGGGGCTTGATTCCCGAAATCTCGCGTGTCCCTAGCCGCGTAGCGGGTTGACATAGGGAGAGTGGACACTCCTGTCCTCACTAGTGTCTGTGTACGGAACGCACGACTCCAGTCGCGCAGGTCACTTTTTTGGATCAGCATCCTGCGCGACTGGAGTCGTGCGTTCCTAAGTCGCTGCTAGGAATTTGCTTTTTGCGGGGTGTCCCTGAGGACGTTGTTGAGGAGATCGGAGAGGGGGAGAAAGGGGGATGAGGGGCAAGAATTGAGCTGAGATGATTAAGCACGTGAATGGTGAGACGGAGAATCAGTCGACAAAGGCAGCAGCCGACGTTCACCAGCCTCCTCAGCGCAGCAGTTTGAATCGATACAGGCCGTTGATGTGTTGGGGTGTAGCCACTTGGTGATAGGCAGAGCCACCGGACCGTTCGGAATTCGATCGACTTCGATGAAAGGTCGTCCGGGTGGCACGGGTAGTGACTGTGTGGTCAAAATTAACTGGTGTATTCGCAGGATGCCTCGGTCGATGGTGATCATTGTCGGTGGAGGTTGCATTCAGGGTTCTGGCGGCGATCCGGCACCGGAATCCCAGTTAAAACAGCACCTAATGTCATCATCTCCACCCGAAGGACGATTTCCGCGATCAGCATCCATGTGTGTTTTTCTCCTCCTTGCCCTGTTGGTTGGTTCTGTCGCCCCGGTATCCGCGCAGGAAAAGGATGCGGCACAGGAGCAATACTATGTGGCGAGCGCGGCCTACAACCGGAAGCTCTATCCGGTGGCGGTGACTCAGTTCGGTGAATTT
>CAJQKQ010000010.1 GCA_905478925.1 uncultured Verrucomicrobiales bacterium | reverse complement strand
GGGCGATGGTGCGAGCGAATGTGACGGCGATCGTCGCGGCGTTGGGGAAATAGGCTGGCTATGTGGAATTTTTCACCGCAGAGGCGCGGAGGTCGCAAAGGGGCGCAGAGCTGGGCTTTTGCTGTAGAGGTTGGATAGAAATCCGTGCAATCGGTGCTTCTTCATCCGATGGGGTGGGAAGCCGCAGTTCGCTTTCGGCGACCCATCCGGGATGCTGTGGGTGATATGGCACGGCCTTTCGGAGGAGCTCAGCCGACTTCGACTTTCAGTTTGACCTCCGCAAGCCAGACGGGCCTCATCGTTCGATGTCCTTTGACCATTACCTCAAAACAATCGCAACTGGGCAGTGATCTGAGCCCATGACATCCGGGAGGATGGTGGCTTCTCGGAGGCGGTCGATGAGGGCGGGGGAGAGGCCGAAGTAGTCGAGTCTCCAGCCGACGTTTCGCTGGCGGGCACCGCCGCGGTAAGACCACCAGGAGTAGGCCTCGGTTTTGTCCGGATGAAAGTGGCGGAAGGAGTCGATAAATCCGCTTCCAAGAAGCTCGCTGAAGCTGGCGCGCTCCTCGTCGGAGAAGCCGGCACTCTTGCGGTTTGCTTTCGGGCGGGCGAGATCGATCTCGTTGTGGGCGACATTGAGGTCGCCGCAGAAGATGACGGGCTTCGTTTCGGCGAGGGTGTTGAGGTGCTTGCGGAAGGCGGTGTCCCATTCGAGGCGGTATGGAAGACGGCGCAGGCCATCCTGGGCGTTGACCGTGTAGACGTTCACGAGGTGGAAGTCCGGATACTCCAGGGTGATAACGCGGCCTTCCTTGTCGTGTTCTTCGATTCCGAGGCCGTGGATGCAGGCGAGCGGGGCATGCTTGGTGAAGATCGCGGTTCCGGAGTAGCCGGGTTTTTCGGCCGAGTTCCAATAGGATTTGTATGAGCCGAATTCCAGCGGGAGCTCGACTTGCTCTTCGCGAGCCTTGGTTTCTTGCAGGCAGAGGATATCGGGATTTTCGGTTGAGAGGAAATCCGCAAGGCCTTTGTTCAGAGCGGCGCGGATGCCGTTTACGTTCCAGGAGATGATTTTCATGGGTATATTCAGATGATCAACATGCAGTCGCCGTAGGAGTAGAAGCGGTATTCTTCCGCGACGGCCTGGCGGTAGGCTTCGAGGGTGAGCTCGCGGCCGGCGAAGGCGGATACGAGCATGATGAGGGTGGATTGCGGAAGGTGGAAGTTTGTCAGCAGCGCATCGACCGCCTTGAAGCGGTAAGGCGGGTGAAGGAAAATATCGGTCTCGCCGGTCATTGCTGCGTCCGGGCAGATCCGGGCGGTATCGGAGGCCAGAGATTCGAGAACTCGGGTGACGGTGGTGCCGACGGCGATCACCCGCCCGGCGGAGTTGATCCTTTCTACCGATCCTGAGCTGACGGAATACCTTTCCGAATGCAT
This sequence comes from uncultured Verrucomicrobiales bacterium, assembly GCA_905478925.1. GTDB lineage: Bacteria > Verrucomicrobiota > Verrucomicrobiia > Verrucomicrobiales > Akkermansiaceae > Luteolibacter. Next base: position 64,288 of record CAJQKQ010000010.1, on the reverse strand, counting down.
CACATGCTCGCCGACGTGATCGACGGAAACCGGTCGGAAGGTGCCGACCCCGACATGCAGCGTGAGGAAATCGTGGTCGATATGTGAGAGTATTTCCGGGGTAAAGTGCAGCCCGGCGGTGGGGGCGGCGATGGCTCCTTCCTGCTTGGCGAAGACCGTTTGGTAGCGTTCCTGATCTGTTTCGTCGTCGCCCCTTCCCATGTAGTGAGGCAGGGCGAGGTGGCCGTGCTTGTCGAGATCGACGGGTTCATCCCAGCGGATGATGCGGTCGCCGTTTTCCATCACTTCCACTACGCTTCCTGAAATTTCGCCGACCGTGAGGGTGCGACCAACTTTCATTCGTTTCCCCGGCTTCGCGAGGCAGCGCCAGAGGGTGGGCGATAGCCGGTCGAGGCAGAGCAGTTCGATGCGGTCGTCATCGGAGAACAGGCGTGCGGGGATGACCCGGGTGTCGTTGAGGACAAGCAGATCCTCGGGACGAAGGTAGTCAGGGAAATCCGCGAACATGCGGTGGCAGACGGTGCCCGTGTTCCGGTCGATGACGAGCATCCTCGATGCGGCGCGATCCGGCAGTGGCCGGGAGGCGATGAGTTTCTCCGGGAGGTGGTAGTCGTAGTCTTTGGTCAGCAGGGACACGGTCAGTTGGGAAGGGATTCATCGGGAGACTGCGCGGCGCGCAGCTCGTGCTCAAGGGCGATCGCCGCAGCGTGGCTGCCCCAGACACGGAAAAGGCAGTTGGTGAGGCCTCCACCGAGGTTTTCGGCAGCGACGAGAACGCGGGTTCCGCCTTTTTCCAGATCCCATGGATCCGTGTTGCCGGATGCCTGCCAGCCTGCGTGGAGAAGGATGGAGAGGCAGTGGTCGCGGCTCCATCCGTCGGTTCCGGCGATCCCGAATTCGCGGACAGGGCTTGGGCTTTCCGCTGCGGCGGGCTTGGTGAAGCCGAAGCGAATTCGGCGATTCCTCGCCCAACGCCGAGCGGCGGGTTGCAGGATACGCACGAGGGCGAGGAGGAAATTCGTCCAGGGATTGCGGAACGCTGAGTCGATGGGGCGCAGCGGGAGCATGCGGTTGACGATAGACTGGTAGCCGGCCTTTCCCATCGGGCCGTGGTAGATCACCGAGTCGTCCTCGGCGCGGATGGCACCGCCGCCGTAGACGAAGCCCGTCCAACGCGCTTCCCCGTTTTTTCCGAACCTCACTGGATGCTTGGTGAGAAGAAACTTTTCAGCTTTCCCGTAACCGAGCTGTTGGCGGAGGAAAGCCCGCAATGAAGGTCTGCGCCAGTGCCACACGAAAGCCCCGGGGACAAATGCGAGGCGGTGCCCGGCGTCGCTGAGTCGCCAGCAAAAATCGACATCGTCGCCAGCGGTGCGGAACACGGGATCGAAGCCGCCGATGGCTTGGAACACAGCCCGCCGCACGGCGATGTTACAGCCGGGCAGATGCTCGGCGCTGGTGTCGTCCAGCAGGACGTGGCTTGGTGCGCCGGGCGCGGAGCGAATCACCGCCTCGGCAGGAGTCCGGGCGGGTGGTGGCAAGTTCGGGCCGCCGGCGGCTGCAACGTCGGGGTCCTGGAATGCCTTCTCGAGGCGAATCAGCCATTCGCGGTCCGGCTCGCAATCGTCGTCCGTGAAGGCGAGAATCTCGGCAGTGGCTGCGTCGGCCCCGATGTTGCGCGCGGCACTGAGCCCGGAGGGGGGGATGGAAATAAGGCGGATGTCCGGAAACTCGGCGTCGACGAGGGCGGCGGTGCCGTCTTCCGATCCGTCGTCGACCACGATTGTATCGAAGGGATTTCCAGTCATTCGTCCGAGCGCGCGCAAGCAGGCGGTTATCCTTTCGGAGCCGTTTCGGGTGCAGACGATGACCGTGAATTTTGCGTTATGTGTGGAAGGGCTGGAGGCGAATTTCCGCAAGGTGTTGCAGGCTGGCTTTTCGTTTCCATCGCGATCCGTGATGCCGAAGTCCCAGTCAGTGATTTCGCTTGTGCCTCTCGCCCACAGATCGCTCCATGAAAACACTGTGAATCCAGCCGTTTCTTCTTGGTGAGCGGTTTGCCGCGCCCATCCGAGGGTCTCTGCCTGGGTTTCGAGCGAGTTCCTGAGCGAATCCATTCCGAATTCGGAAACCACCAGCGGCCGGTCGCCGGCGATGTTCTGGAGCCTGCGGAGGTAGGCTGTGAATGCGTCCCTGTCTTCGAGGTAGATGTTGAATGCGGAGAAATCGGCGTTGGCGGGCTCCAGGTACTCGGTGGACGGATAGTTCGCGTAAGCGAAAAGCAGGTGAGGGACGATGTTGCGGCCGAGTTCGATCAGGCTTTCGATGGCTTCCCGGACTGGCGCGGGCCCCATCCAGCGGACGAGATCCGAGCTGATCTCGTTGCCGACGTAGATGCCTGTGAGCGCTGGGTGTGTGGCGTGTTCGCGGAGCCAAGCGTCGAGCCTGACATTCGCTGCGGAAAGGCGGACTGGTTTTTTTAGGAAATCCCCGTAGTGATCCCAATTCAGCCCGGCGAAGACGGTGAGCCCGGCTCGCTCCGCGTCATCGAGCAGGGCGCGATCCGGCAGGGTGAAGATGCGGATCGAGTCGAAACCCGTTTCGCGGATGCGCGCGAATTCCGTGGTGCGCGACGCGGGTTTTCCCGGCGGGAAAGGGCCGTAGGTGACGGTTCGAAGCCAGACTCGTTGGCCGTTCCGGCGGAAGAATTTTCCGTCGGTTTCGATTCTATATTCTGTGAGGGCGACCGCCACGCTCGGAGACTAGTTGAGGCCGGGCTGCGGGAGGAACGGAAATCGTCCGTCCAGCTCGTAGTTTACGCAGGAACCGGCTGGGATTCTATGTTTGCTGCGCAGGATTCGGGGACGTTTGGTGCGAGCGGGGAAAGGCCGAGCTTTGCGAGCAGCACCTGGTCTTTCTCGACGGTGGGGTTTTTCGCGGTGAGGAGTTTGTCGCCGTAGAAGATCGAGTTTGCGCCCGCGAAGAAGCACAGCGCCTGGGCTTCGTCGGAGAGGCGGGTGCGGCCTGCGGAGAGGCGGACTTTCGCCTTGGGGATCGCGATGCGGGTGATCGCGATCATGCGGGCGATGTCGAAGGTGTCCACCTGCGGGTTTTCCGCGAGCGGAGTGCCGGGCATGGGCATGAGGGAGTTGATCGGCACCGACTCCGGTTGTGGATCGAAGTTGGAAATGACCTCAAGCATGCGCAGGCGGTCGGTGATCGTTTCCCCGAGGCCGAGGATGCCGCCGCAGCAGACTGACATACCGGCTTTCTGGACGTTCCCGATGGTGCGCAGTCTATCCTCGTAGGTGTGCGAGGTAACGATGTTCGGGTAATGCTCCGGGGAGGTATCGAGATTGTGATTGTAGGCGGTGACGCCTGCTTCCTTGAGCTGCACTGCTTCCTCGGGGCCGAGCTCGCCGAGTGTGACGCAGACCTCCATGCCGAGCGTTGAAACGTCCCGGATGATATCGAGAACCTGCTCGAAGCGCTGGGTGCCACCACGCACGCCGCGCCATGCCGCGCCCATGCAAAAACGGGTCGAGCCGGTTTCGGCGGCGACTTTCGCCCGCTCCATGATGTCGCATTTCGCCATCAGGCGTTCGGATTCCACCCCGGAGTTGTAGCGGGCGGACTGGGCGCAATAGGAGCAATCCTCGGAGCAGCCGCCGGTCTTGATGGAAAGGAGGGTGCAGAGCTGTACTTCGGGATTCTCCCAGTTCTCATCATGGACTTTCCGGGACTTCTGGATGAGTTCGAAAAACGGCAGGGAGTGGAGGGCTTGGAGTTCGGTTAGGGTCATTTGGGTAAAATCTGAAATGCTGAAAATCTGAAAATTTAATATGTTACTGAGTCCAGCCGCCGTAGCCCTTGGGCATCTGGCCGCGTCCGACCATGGTATAGACGGTTTTTCCGTTGGCTCCCTCAAGGGGAAGTCCGAGGTGCCTTTTCCAGGCCTTGGACATCGAGGCACCGGTGTGGCAGCCCCAGGATTTGCAGTAGGCGTTGGCTTTGAAGATCGAGGATTTCAGTCGGGGGATATCACGCTCGTGAAGCCATGCGGTGGATGTAGCCATGATCTCGTTGCCGTAGTCGAAGAGGAACGCGAACTTGTTGGAGTGGCCGAAGTAGTCGTAGGTTTTCACGGAGCCGCGCGGGCGGGAGTTAATCTTGTTGATGTAATCCCCGGAGGAGGTGAACCAGATTAGGGTCGCCCTGCGCTTCGTCGCCTGCTCGGCAATCCAGGTTGTGTAGGGTTTTCCGTCCTCGCGGCCGCGCGCTTCATAACCGGGGCGGAAGACGAGCCAGACGAGGGGCGCGTCCTTTCCATATGCGAGCCGGACTTCGGCCATACGAAGGGTGGAGGCGCGGATGAAATTCGCCCACCAGCGGTCATGTCTGTCATTGTCTACGCGGAAGTTCTCCCATTTCCGCAATGCGGGGCCACCGGCGACGATAACGTGCTCCGCCTGCGAGGCTGCGCTCAGCAGGAAGATAAACAGGAGGATGGCCTTGAAGGAGCGGGGCATGGGGAAAAGTATGGCGGAGGGCGTCGGGCGGTCAATCGGGAAGGGTATGGCGGAGGGCGTCGGGCGGTCAATCGGGAAGGGTTTCGGATCGACGAACCCGCGGTCTCAGCGTTCGCCACCGAAGCGAAGGACTCGTTCGCCCTTGCGGTAATAGTTCAAGCGGTCGCGCGCTTGGATCTCAAGATAAGACGGGTCTTCGCGCAGAGCCTGGAGTTGGATTTCCTTGTGCTCCTTGCGGGCAAGGGCTTTTTCCTCGCGTTCCTGCGTGGCTTGGAGCTTGCGCTGGAGTTTGTTGAGTTCCCGTTTCTGTGGTGCTGCGGTGGCGGCAATCAGGAGGCCGAAGGCAACCGCGAGGAGGATACAGAATAGCTTATTGATTCCCTGGATGAACCTGGTGGCCCCTTCCAAGCGGGCAAGCTTGTCTGCGGTGAATCGTTTTTTCGCCATCTCCTGCGGTGTATCCAAGCACATCCGTACATGAAATGTCAAGAAAACTGAAGTTTTGGGAACCTACTTTCCCAAGATTCGCAAGGGTCACGCTTAGGGATTGCAAGGGGAGGTGATCCGGATATTGTTCGCCGCCCGGCATGTGCCGGTATGACGAGAAATGAAACTACCTCATGTGGCGATTGTCGGAGCAACGGGTGCCGTCGGCGTGGAGATGCTCCTTTGCCTGGAGCAGCGAAACTTCCAACTGGGCGATCTGACCTTGCTGGCCTCCGCCCGCTCGGCAGGGAAGACCATGAAATTCCGAGGCGAGGAGATTGCCGTGAAGGAACTGACCCACGATTCGTTCGAGGGCATCGACATTGCCCTGTTCAGCGCAGGAGGAGATATTTCTCTCGAGTTCGGCCCTTCAGCAGCTACTGCGGGTGCCGTGGTCATTGATAACTCCTCTGCGTTCCGCATGGACGAGGGCGTGCCGCTAGTGGTGCCGGAAATCAATCCCGCCGCCGCGAAAGACAGGCCGAAGGGCATCATCGCGAACCCGAACTGTACGACGATTATCTCACTGATGGCGCTGGCTCCACTGCATGAGAAATATGGTTTGGAAAGTGTCATCGCATCGAGTTACCAGGCGGTTTCCGGCTCCGGGGCGCAGGGCATCGTGGAGCTTGAGGAGCAAGTGCAAGCCATCGCCAACGGCCGGGATTTTACGCCGAAGGTATATCCGCGCCAGATCGCCTTCAACGTGATCCCGCAGGTCGATTCTTTCACGGAAAACGGATACACCAAGGAGGAGATGAAAATGCTCAACGAGGGGCGGAAGATCCTCGGCATTACGGAACTCAAGGTTTCCTGCACCTGTGTGCGCGTGCCGGTTTACCGCTCGCACTCCGTCTCGATCACCGCAATGTTTGCGAACGAACCCAGCGTGGAGGGAGCGAAGGCCGCCTACGCGGGCAAGCCGGGCATACAGGTCGTCGATGATCCAGCGAACAAGCTTTTCCCGGTGCCGCTCGACACCACCGGCAAGGACGACTGCCTAGTCGGCCGCATCCGCAAGAGCCTTGTCCTCGATAATGCCTTGGATATCTGGGTTGTTGGCGATCAAGTGCGGAAAGGCGCGGCGCTCAACGCAGTGCAGATTGCGGAGATTTTGTGAGAGCTTACTAGTGGTCTGAAAACCTTAAGCTGACGGATGGGGATTTTTAAGGTCTAGAGAAAAAGGCTTCCGGTGGTCGCGTAGGTTGAGAGCGCTCGACGCTTTTTCCCAATAGCTGCGTTGCGCGTCGAGTCGTGAATCTCGATGCACTCCCTCCTTGCGCCTTGCTCTTGGGAAAAATCGCCTTCGCCCATCCATCAGATTAAGATTTTCAGAACACTAGGGGTGGGAGGCGTAGTTCAGCTGAGGATAAAGCCGATTCGCAAAGGCCCTTGTTCGGGGTTCAGGAAGATTGCTTCTCCTCGCTCCCGATGAATCGGTAAATTACAGCGCCGAGGATGCCGCCGACAATCGGGGCAATCCAGAAAAGCCAAAGCTGTGCAATCGCCCAGCCACCTGCAAAAACCGCTACACCCGTGCTGCGGGCCGGATTCACCGATGTGTTTGTCACCGGGATACTGACCAGGTGGATCAGGGTCAGGCACAGGCCGATGGCGATGGGTGCGAAGCCCTGCGGAGCTCTCTTATCGGTGGCTCCTAGGATAACCAGCAGGAACATCATGGTCATGGCGATTTCGGCTACCAAGGCTGATAGCAAGCTGTAGCCGCCGGGCGAATGCTCCCCGTAACCGTTCGAGGCAAAGCCTGCGGATGCATCGAAGCCCGGTTTACCACTGGCGATGAGAAATAAAACTCCACCTGCGACCACTGCGCCGACGACTTGAGCAACGATATAAGGGAGCAATTCCTTCGCCGGAAACCGTCCGCCGGCCCAGAGTCCGAAGGAGACCGCCGGATTGAGGTGGCAGCCAGATATGTGGCCGATGGCGAATGCCATCGTGAGGACGGTCAGACCAAATGCCAGTGAAACGCCCAGCAGGCCGATGCCGACATCGGGAAATGTGGCGGCCAACACCGCGCTACCGCAACCACCGAGAACCAGCCAAAATGTACCAATGAATTCCGCTACATATTTCTTCATGCGTTTTAATTTGTTGTTTCGCTTCCCGACAACGGGTCGTCAGATTTGGCATCCTAGCGATTTGGTTCCGTCAGTCGAGAAATCTCTGTAATTCAGAGGGATTATCGACCGCTTTCCGATCTGTGAAAAAGTGATGTCAATGTTAGGTTTTCTTGACTATCATCCCTCCGAATTGGTTTTCGCCCATGAAGAAGTCCCAGAAGCAGCTCCTATCCGTTCTTTTTCATCTCGCCGTGCTCGGTTGCATGGTGATGGCATATGATGCCGGTAAAGGCATGGCGATCAAGTTTGGCTGGATCAAGTCCGGGGAGAAATCGATCGAGAGCACCGAGATCGACCTCATGGCGAAGGAGGAGAAACTCAGCACTGAGATCGACCCGGCGTTGGCGAAGCTCGTGAAGTCCAAGGGCGACGCCTATCTGTTCCGCAGGGATATTGCGTTTCCCCCTCATTTGAAGGTGATTTCCACCGAGCTCAGAAAATTAAACAAAGTGAGGTTTGCCGGGAAATCGCAGTTCGGCGAGGGATCGATGGAACTCTCTGTCCGCGAAGACGAGGTGATGGAATATGAAATGGCGGGCGGCGCGGTGCGCTTCACCATGAAAGAGAAAGTGAGTGAAAAGATTCCCAACGCAGCCGAGAGGCTGGCGAGGCTCAAGGTGATCGAGGAGACGCTCCAGAAGAAACAGAAACCGCCCGACACAAGGGAGAGGATCGTGGACAATCTCGTAGGAAAGGTCGTGCAGTTCAACTACGTCGGAAAGTCTTGGAAGGCGGTGCCGACCCAGGAATTCAAGACTATGGCCTGGGGCAAGGGGCTGGAAGAGGAAGTCACCGCCCGCCTTGTGGAAAATAGCCTTTTGTCGCGTCCCCGCTGGTTCGGGACAAAACCGATGAAGACCGGTGAGGTGACGAAGCTTTCCGGCAAGAGTCTGAATCTTTTGTTCGATGGTATGGACAACGGAACGATCGAGATCTTCTTCAAGGGCATGGAGGGAGTCCACGGGCATCCGTGCGCCGTGTTCGAGGTCAGCGGCTCGTATGTCGAGAGCCAGAAGGATAACGGGCAGGGGCAGACAGTCGGAGGCGAGGCGACCATCGATAAGGGTAAGATTTGGTGCTCGCTGCTTTATCCGATCGTGTTGCGCAGTGATCTCGATCTGATCGTTTCCTGGAAGACTTTGGAGGGTGGCAAGCTGGTGAGTCAGATGCAGGGCACGGTGAACCATAAGATGCATCGCGATTGGAAAGCGGTTACCAAGAAACCGAAGAAGCCCGCGCCCGCGAAGCCGCCGGAGAAGAAATAAGAAAGCCGCCGGTTTTTCCGGCGGCTCATTTTTGAAATCGGTATACGTTCGAACTTAGGCGTTGAGGATTTTCTGTACGGCCGGTGCGCGCAGGCGGTGCGGCTCGGGAAGGCTGGATCCTAGCAGCGGGCGGCAGTAGGACATGAAGTCCTGGGTGACGCCGTTGCCTTCCGCATTGATGAAGTTGTCGGGCATGTGGCGGGTTTTTCCTGCGACCTTTTTGATGTCGACGAGTTCGTAATCGACCGAGTAGTTGAGCACTGGGCGCTTGATCGCGACCGAGCCGTCGACGTTGTCCCACATCGCGAACTGCACGGCTTTTTCACCGACTTCGCGTGCCTCGCGGGCGTCGCGGTCTGACTGGATGCCCATGAAGGAGCGCTGCAGGTAGCCGAAGGTATCGGAGCGCACGCGCTTGATCTTGAGGTTGTCGCGGATGCTGTCGGCGAGGAGATCGCCGAGTGCGCCGGTGCCGGAGAGCTGGACGTTGCCGTGGGAGTCGCGCTCCTCCTTGCCGAGGAGTTTCACGATCATCGGGGTGCCTTCCTTGTCGGAAATTCCCTCGGAAACGGCGATGGTGCAGAGACCGTGTTTCGAATAGACGCGATCCACATCGGCGAGCAGTTGCTCGGTATCGAAGTGGCGCTCCGGCACGTAAACGAGGTGCGGGCCGTCATCGACGTATTTCTGCGCCAGTGCGGAAGCAGCGGTGAGGAAGCCGGCGTGGCGGCCCATCACGCAGCCGATGTAAACGCCACGGAGAGCGCGGTTGTCGAGGTTCACGCCCATGAACGCCTGGGCAACGAAGCGCGCCGCCGAGCCGAAGCCCGGACAGTGGTCGTTTTCCTCAAGGTCGTTGTCGATGGTCTTGGGGATGTGGATGGCGCGCAATTCGTAGCCCTCGGCCTCGGCCTGCTCGTTGACGATGCGGACGGTGTCCGAGGAATCGTTTCCGCCGACGTAGAAAAAGTAGCGGATGTCGTGAGCTTTCATCACCTCGAACATGCGCGCGCAGTAATCTTCATCTGGCTTGTCGCGGGTGGAAAGCAGTCCGGAGGACGGGGTTCCGGCGACCTGTTCGAGGTTGTGGGTCGTCTCGCGGGTGAGATCGACGAAGTTTTCGTTGATGATGCCGGAAACGCCGTGGACAGCTCCGTAGATGGAGGTGACTTGGGAGAATTTGCGGGCTTCGAGGGCTACGCCGACGATGCTCTGGTTGATGACCGGGGTGGGGCCGCCTCCTTGGGCGACGAGAACTTTTCCTTCGAGACGGTTGCTCATATCGGCGGGAGGATTGCCACTTTCCTGCATGCGGGAAACCCTAAACTTCAGTTTTCCCGCAAGGTCATGCCGATGTTCGGGCGGTCGGCTTTGGAGCCGGGAGGATGGTTGCCCTCCGGCTCGGTTTCCGAAACGGTGCCCTCCGGGGATTTATTGTATTCCTGCGTGGTCACGGTGCACCCAAGGGCATTTTACACACACCGCTGCCTCGCAGCGCCTTGCCATCTTACAAAATCATCCCGTCATTTGTGTCTTCTGATTCGCGACATGGTATCACAAGGTTTCCGGCGCTGGCATTGCCGGTGGTTGCGTGGTTTGCTTCCTTCGTGGAACCCTGCCCGCATCTTCCTGCCTGTGATCCCTCCCGCCAGAAACGGCACGGGCAGGGTCGGCGCGCAATCTTCTATTTTGATGCCCTGTGTTTCGCCCAAGGTCATTGGCTTGAGGGAAAGCCCGCCCAGGCCATTCTCCAGCTCAACCGGGCATTCTCCGCAGAACTTTCCGATGACGACCCCATCTTGGAAACATGGCCGTGGCCTTATGCTGCTCTCGAATGGATTCTGGAAAACTCCGCCGATGGTGGCCACGGCTTCCTTGGGAATCCCGTCCGCCATTTCCAGCATCTCGCTACAAGAATGAACGGACCGCGTCAGGAGATTCGCATCGCCCATGCATGGAGATGCTTCCACATCGCGAGGCGCGTGCTGGATGGGAAAGGCGATTTTCCTTTGGACGGCAGACAGCTCGCGAGGGAGGGAATCTTTGTCCCGTCAGGGAAATCACTCTGAATCGGAGTGCCAGCGGATTTGAATTCGCGCGTCCTTTGGCTAGGCGGCGGTTTTTGATTTACTGAAGAACCCGATAGTTCCCAGAATGGCGAGAGTTGCAAGAATCACGATTCCGATGGTTCCCGGTATGCCTTTGTTGGAAAGGATCCAGACGGATCCGAAGGTTGAGATGGCGGTCGCAAAGATCATGAGGACGTTCCAGACGATGGCACTACCTCCAGTAGGCTTCGCATCGCCGAGGACTTTTTTGGAGTTCATCATGAGGAAGAAAGTGAAGTAGGCAATGGGGATGAGTGAACCGCCGATGACAGATGTCGGGACGGCTAGAGCGGCTTTTGAACCACCGCTCCAAAGGAAAGGCCCCATGGCACCAGCGACACCTGAGACGATGCAGCCGAAGAGGTGGACAGTTTTGTTGTCGGGTTTCCCGAACAGCTCCTGGAAGGCGAGGCCGTTCATAAGCATGAGGATGATAATGGTGGAGACAGCCATACCGAGGACACCGAAGCCGAAGATTTTCTGTGAAATGGCTGGCCCGGCAAGAGGTTCGAGGGTTGTGGCGAGTTGGAAATTATCTCGCTTAAGGAGCATGCCAGCCAGTTGGAGATCGGATTCGGGAAGCAATGAGTAGTCGATTGATTTATCCTCGCGAATGGCACCTTCGACTGGGGTTTTCCCAAGCAGGTTCGTGAGGGTCTTGTCGTAGTCTCCAGCGAATTGCTCGATGGGGGCACCGGTTTCATCCAGCACATCTTTGGTTGAAGCATGAAACTGTGAAGCGGCTGCGATCACGACACAGGAAGTTGCGAGGAAAAACGGTATAAATAGACCAAGGGAAAGATCGAAAATTGCCAAACCACGTTCGCGCTTGCCCCATTTCTTTTTCAGGAGGGAGTAGGGGAGGAGCCAGGTCATGTTGATGCCGACGGCGGTGCCAAAGGCAGTGATGATGATATCACGCTGATCGTTGACGATTTTGGTGGTCCACCATTCCGGATTGGAGGAAGCGGCGATCAGTCCTTGGAAATCAGCGGAGGGGTTGAAGAGCAGCGACGGGGCAGGAATGAAGCCTTTAAGGATGGCAGCCCAATCGAGCGAACCGGTGAATGTGAGTGTGCCAATCACGGCGAAAAATGAGAGGACGATGAGCCCAACCAGTATTTTAATTATGCGGTCGAATAGTTTCACACCTTTCGCTCCCTCGGATTGGTAGAGAACGTTAATGCTGAAGGCGATGGCGAAGAGGACGATGCAGATGATGAGTGTCGATCCAGTGCTGTCGCCAAGTGCAGGGATAAGGTTCTGTTGTAGGGCGGCTCGGGCTAGATTGAACTGCGGCATGCACCAGACGATGTTTGCCATGACGGTGGCGATCAACCATGCCCAGCCGAGTGCTGGGGAGAGATGGCGGTTGATGAGCCCGAAGGGTCTTTCGCCGGTGGTGAGTGTCACGAAGGCGATGGCGGCAAGCATGATGATGCCACAGACCATTGCGAGCGGCTGGAGCCACATGAGGCTAAAGCCAGCGATAACGCCTAGGTAGAGGGCACCGGCGAGAGAGCCGCCGCCGAGTGTGATCGCTCCCTGCAGCCAGCCGGGGCCAGAGAGTTTGGTGTAAATCGCAGCTTTGCCGAGGGGGCCCTTGGTTTCGGCTAGGTCTAGGAGTTCGGTTTCGGAAATCTCTTTTTTCATGGGTCGTTGGAAGGTCTTCTAAATGGGAGAGGGAAGGGGTGCGATGGAAATCTCTACGCGAAAGCGGCACGGAGATTTTTCATGCTTTCGGCGGCGAGGGTGTCGGGGAGGATATTGGTATCGAAGACCTCGACGGAGACCCATTTGTCATAGCCACCCGTGATGAGCTCGGCAGCGATGGGGGGGAAATCGATGTCGCCCATTCCTGGACCCTGGAGGTTGGGATCGTTGGCGTGGAAGTGGGCGGTCCAGGGCAGGGAGTCACGGACGATCTCCGGGATGGGTTTGCTGTCCGCGGACATGGCTTTCACATCGAGGTGCAGCCGGACGTTGGGGGAGTCGATTTTCTCCAGGAGGGTGATCGTCTCGGCTGCGGTGTTGATGAAATTGGTTTCCAATGGCGCCAGGAACTCGAAGGCGATGGTGACGCCCGCGGCGGCGAGGTGAGGGGAGAGGCGTTGGAAGAAATCGACGAAGCGCGCCTCGGCATCGGAGCGTGACCATTCCGGCGCCAGTGTCCGTTGCTGGGGGCTGCCCCAGACCATGATTTTTCCGCCCATGGAGGAGCAGGTCTCGGCGAGGTGGCGAGCGTAATCGAAAGTGCACTGCTGGATCGCAGGATCGGGATCGGTGAGGTGGAAGCCTTCGGTTTTTGCGAGCAGCCAGTGGAGACCGACCATTTCAAGGCCGTGGTCGCGGACGATGGAGCCGTATTTTTCCGCCTCGGCGGAGGAGAGTTTTTCTGGATTCTCTAGGGTGAAGGGGGCGACCTCAAGGCCGGTGTAGCCGTGTCGGGCGGCCTCGGCACAGGTGCCGGGGAAGTCGTGGTCGCGGAAAGTCTCGTTGCAAATGGCGAAGCGCATGGCGGGATGGTGGATGTCTCACGCAAAGCCGCCAAGTCACAAACTGGGATGATGAGGAGATTCTGTTTTTCCGGTGCTTTTTAAAAATGGCGAGGGTGCGGTTGCGCTCGGTTTTGTGATCGAGGCAGGGGAGGGGATAGCCGTCCGCAAGCGAGCGGTTGTCTTCCGGAGGGGCTTTGAATCCCTTCGGGTCGACTCCGGCCAGTTCTGGTATCCAACGTTTGATGTAGATTCCTATCGCCAAACGGGCAGATCCGGACGCGGTTTTGTGTTCCGCTTCCACCTTTGTATAGAGAGTGCGGATGGAGATCAGACCGTAGCGAAGATCCTGGGAGAGGCGGGAGGTGCCGTCCTCTGATGGAATGTCGCGCAGCGACGAGTAACTGCGGACGATTTTCGAGACTGCGTGATCCATACGCTTCTGTACGGCGCGCCCGCCGGGTTGGGTCAGGACTTCGTAGGGATTGTGCAAGGCTACATCGTCGTAGCCGTGGCAGCTGATGCTCAGTTTCGAACAGAGCTCGTGAAGCCTTGTCTCGGTTCGTTTGCCGAAAGGGTCGGGGTCGCGGTTATAATAGATGGTTTCGGCTGCGGTTTCGCGGATGAGCATTTCCAATGCGGAAACAGCATCGCCCTCACGGATGATCAGCCTGCCGCCGAGGGTGCCGAGATTTTTTGCCAGTGATTCCAGACAATCGCAGAGAAATTGCTGTCTGTTGGAGCCTGTCCAATGGTGGGAGCCCTTCCAGTCGCTCAGTAAGTAGACAGGGATGACCGTGCCGTTTTTTGAGGCGTGATGCAGGGCTGTGTTGTCGGCGATACGTAGGTCACGCCGGAACCAATGGATGGCCTTGGGCATTCGCGACTAAAGCACCGTTTTCGGTTCAGGGAATCGAAAATGCCGAGTCACAGAAATTCAGAGCTTCGAAAGCAGCGCGCCGACCTTGCGTATCGTTGCGGGGCTCAGCTTGCCGTTGATTCTTCTGCCGCCTTCAAGGATGAGCTTGATCTCGACTAGAACCTTTTCCGACGCTGTGAGGGATTTCCTAGCACCGCCGTATTTCTTATCGGGGAAATACTTGGTGAAAGTGGTACCGCCACGGCTGATGCAGAGCCGCCAACCTTCGAAAGCTGCGCTTTCGTACGTAAATCGAGTGAGATTTTTCCTAGACTTCATGTTTTTGAGGGAGACACATAACGAGGTACTCGCTGAAGGAATTTATGCCAAGGTATATTTTGAGCCGAAAAGCCCGAATACCCGGGAAAATCGCGTTTTTTCGAGAAAAAGCATTGCAAGAAGGCTCGCAAAGCATTCTCTTCGCGCCCCGCGAGTGAAAGATAATTGAACCGCCGTCGGTCCTCAGGTCGTGAAAGCGACCGACTCGCGAGAGGGAAACCCGGCAACCAAAGAACAAACATGCCCGCCATAACACTTGCTCGTTTCGAGCTTCCGAACCGCCTGATCCGCAACGAGGATACAGCAACCGATACCTACGCGCAATTCGTCGCGGAACCCTTTGAGCGCGGCTACGGCCACACCATCGGGAATACCCTGCGCCGCGTCCTGCTTTCCTCGCTTGAGGGTGCATCTATCACCTCGGTGAAAATCGCCGGTGTGCAACACGAGTTTTCCAGCCTTCCCGGTGTCGTCGAGGACGTCACCGACATCGTCCTGAACCTGAAGAAGGTGAAGTTCGCCCACAACGACAAGGAGCCGCGCATCCTTTCCATCAAGGTGGAGAAGGACGGGGTCATCAAGGCCGGCGACATCCAGGGCGACAACATCTACGACGTGGTCAACAAGAACCAGGTCATCTGCACCCTCGACAAGAAGGTGAAGTTCGATTGCGAGTTCGAGGTTCGCGTCGGCCGTGGTTTCTCCACCGGCGATGAGAACAAGCGCAAGGATCAGCCGATCGGCGTTATCGCCATCGATTCCATTTTCTCCCCGGTAACCCGCGTCAAATACAGCGTGGACACCACTCGAGTCGGGCAGATGACCGATTACGATAAGCTCACCCTTGATATTTGGACGGACGGACGCATCACCCCGCAGGACGCACTGCTTCAAGCATCCGCGATCCTCCGCCACCATCTCGACGTCTTCGTCAATTACGACGAGAACGCCGTTGATTTCGAGGAGGCACCGGCCGAATCGAGCGAAGAGAATGCAGCTCTTAAGAAGCTCCTCAACATGTCCGTCAACGAAATCGAGCTTTCCGTCCGTGCGGCGAACTGCCTGAACAACGCGAACATCACCTCCGTCGGCCAACTGGCCATGAAGTCGGAAGCCGAGATGCTGAAATACCGCAACTTCGGGAAGAAATCCCTCAACGAGATCAAGGACAAGCTCGTCGAGCTCGGCCTCGGACTCGGCATGTCCTTCGAGCCAGCCCTGCTCGCCGGCGGTTCCGTCGCATCGCGCGGACCGCAGCTCGGTGCGGAGGATGAGGCTCCGGTCGGACTTGCCGATCTCATCGCCCAGAATCTCGACGAATAAGACCACCCAACCGAAACCATTAACGGAAGCATACGATGAGACATCGCCGCAATACCACAAAGCTCAAACGCAAAACCGCCCATCGCAAGTCGCTGCTCGCAAACCTCGCCTGCAGCCTCATTGATCATGGACGGATCAAGACCACTTTCGGAAAGGCAAAGGCGCTTCGCCCTGTCGCTGAAAAACTGGTCACTCAGGCCAAACGCAACGACCTGCACTCCCGCCGTCTTGCGATCGCTTTCCTTCGTCAGAAGGATGCTGTCGCCAAGCTCTTCGCGGAAGTCGCACCGAACGCGGGAGACCGCCAAGGCGGATACTGCCGCATCACCAAACTCGGCCAACGCATGACTGACGCCGCCCCGATGGCAATCATCGAGTGGGTCGATCTTCCAGAGCTCGGCTCCGAGGACGAGATCGATGAGGTTATCGCTGAGGAGACCCCAGAAGTTGAAGCCAAAAAACCTGCGAAAAAAGCAGCCGAGAAGAAAGAGGAGGAGCCTGCCACAGCGGAAGCTGAGTAAGCCAATCTGATTTTCCAACAATCACCTAGCCCTCCTGTGGAAACGCAGGGGGGCTTTTTTTTTGTGGAGCGCGACGTGGCCAGCCGCAGTATACCATTTGAACGGTTATGATGTTTGAGCCTGTCTCCGTATTGTGTTGGATGATTCGTCCGGATATTCCGCCGCCGGAGGCTTAGGACGGCTGAGGTCATCCGCAGCTTTCAGGGTGGAGATTGGTGAAAGGTGACCGCTGCGTGTGACCGAGTTGGCATGGTTGATCGCCGCTTCCCGCAAGAGCAGGGAATAAAGCATCCCAGCAGCCCAAAGCCTGCGCCGCCGCCCAGTTCGTAGAATTGATTTTTACGAATGGGTTTTCTCGAAACGGCACGGGCAAAGACAGCATGGCAGCTCAAGCTCCATGCCGGAGTTACCCGCTACTTTTGGCGGACATTCTACTCCGTCCCATTGCTCCCACTCCGCCAGTTTGGCTGGCAATTTGGTAATATTGTGTGTCGACCCAATCACGTGCTCCGCACAAGCCCTATCCCATATTCTGAATAGAGTGTAGTCTCTGGCTGGGGGCGCAAGGTAGCGGGTTGAAAACCCGCGCTCTAGATCACTTTGTTTTTTTGACGATTTGCTTCCTGAACAGCGGGAGAAACTCCCTCTCAATGTGGTCATGGGCGGCTTTCAGGCCGTCGGCACGGTAGATATCACCGATCTTTGCCTCGACGCTGGTGGGGTTTCCAAAGCCGCTGAGGAATTCGTTGGAGGTGAGGTGAGTGAACCAGACCCCGTCCATTCGGCCGCGCTCTCGGAGGACGAATTCACGGGCGTAGAGGGCGAGTACCGCATCGCCGATCCATGCGGCTTCGCGTTCGATTTTGAGTAGTTCGTTACGTGTCACGCAGCGAGTGTGATGCGGGTGGAACTACCGGGCGAGCCTTTCCATACGTTCGCGGCGGATTCTTTGCCGCATCCGATCCTCCGATTCCGCATCCCAGTATCCGGGCTGCAACTCCATGAAGACCGAGGTATAGGGGAGGGCGGTCGGCGTGCGGATGACAAGTACGTCGTAGTTCTGGTTCGCTGACTCGAGGAGCGTGATCAGGGACTGTTGATCGAGCTCTGTTGGCTCATGCCCGTGGAGGGATTCGGAGATTTTCTGCCGCATCTGGTCGATCCCCGGGGCGAAGTCGTTTTGAACTGCCCTCATTTCACGGGTTAGGTAGATCCTGGGGCGGACGTTCTGGGTAAGCTCCAGGGCATTGAGCACGTAATCAACGACTTCCGGCACTTCTGCATTTGCGTTCACCTGGCGTATGCTGACCCGGCTGTGTGCAGGGAACGATGCTTCGGAGATGACGATCCAGTTCCTGTATCCGAGCTGGTTGACCTGGCGGTTGACGGAGCCTTTCCAATCCCCCGAACCGTTCATCGAACCGCAGCCGACACATGCCGCCGCGATGATGATCGCCAATAGGATCCCGAGGGAATTCATGGGCTTCAGGATATGCTTGGTCGCGCCAAGTGTCAACGGGTGGCGGATTTATGTCCCGGTTCAAAGATTGCGGTGGGAGCCGTCGCAGAAAGGCGGATTCTTCGTGGCCTTGCACTGGCACAGAGCCAGAGTTGCCTTTTCCGTAACCTCGAACTTGCGGGGTTGAATTCCGCTACCCTTGTGGGAGCCGTCGCAGAAAGGGCTGTGGCTTGTCTTGCCGCAGGCGCACCAGAAATAGGTACCAGCTTCGAGGTCCAGCCTTGTAGGGCTCTTTGCGGTTGGAATTGGATCGTCTGCCATGGGAAATTAGGGTTTTACGGGTATGCCGGACACATTGTCGGCGATCATTTTCCCGGAGGTATCCTCGGATTGCCCGGTGATCGGGGATGAACTGCGCCCCTGTTTCGGATAGCTCTCGGTGGGAACCTTGTGGAGGTAGGTGGCACCCAGCCAAGCAAGGAGAATGGCTGAGGATACCCCAATGAAGCTTTGTATATTCATCACATCGGCGGTTCCGAATGGAACGTTTGAGGGCTTATGCCAAGTTGAGGCGGGAAAGCCAACAAAAATCGGAAAGATTGATATTTCGATTTGATTTATGAATTCGAGCTTGCGGGATTGGCATCGCCAGAACATCGAAGTCGCATGTCATCCTCTGCCGTGCTTTTCGATTTTGATGGAATCCTAGTGGATACCGAATGGGCGATCTACCAGGCGTGGGTCAGGACGTTTCAGAGTCACGGTCAGGAACTGCCGCTTTCCCTCTACACCCGCTGCATCGGCTCGGACTTCGATGCATGGTCGCCCAAGACGTATCTGGAAGACCTGACCCAACTGGGATTCGATTGGATCAAGATGGATTCAGAGCGGCAGCTTGAAATCCGTGCCTCGCTGGAGAAAGAGGGGGCGATTGAGGGAGTCTTGGATTTGCTCGAAGAGATACGGGAAAAGGGGTTGCCGGCCGCCGTTGTGTCGAGTTCCTCTCACAATTGGGTGGACGGCTGGCTGGATAAACTCGATCTCGGAGGATTTTTCACGGAAGTCGTCTGCAAAGGTGATGCCCCCCGGATCAAGCCGACTCCCGACCTTTACCTTGAGGCGGCTCGCAGGCTGGGATTGGCGGCGGGGGAGTGCCTCGTGATCGAGGATTCGCTGAACGGGCTGATTTCCGCGAAAGCCGCAGGGATGAATGCTTGGATCGTACCGAATCGGGTGACCGCCGGATTGGATTTCTCACTTGCGGACAGGGTGCTGGGCGATTTCAGGGAACTGCGTGAGAGTCTTTTCAGACCCTAGAGTCTAGAGTCTAGAGTCTAGAGTCTGGAGGGATGGCGCATGACATGGCCGCTCCCCTTGCGGGTGGAGGTCTTCCAGCGCGGACCGGTACTGTTTCTTCCTCCACCGGTATCGAGCCGTAGGCCGGCGACGGTCATGAAAACATGGCCGTTGCGGACATATACGGTGATCCATTTTCCCTCGCCCTTTTTCCCGTAGTTGAAAAACCCCTTGGAGGTGAGGGAACCCTTGAGCAGTCCGGCCTCGCGCAGGACATAGGAGGTTGTGCCCGAGCAATCGTAGCCGCTGTCGCTGTGCCGAGCGTGCCCGCCGCCCCATTTGTATGGCTTGCTCTGTAGCCTGTTACCCGCAGCAATCGCCTTCTTAACGGCGGCAGGTGCTCTCTTCGGGGCGTAGGCGATGCCATTCTTGATCATCGCCGTCCGGCCATGATTGAACCGGTAGGAAACCGGTTGCCGCGCCTTTACCTGGCTGGAGCAGGAGCCAAGCGTCGCGATCACGGGCAACAAGGCCAGAAATAGCAAAAAGTGACGTTTCATGGCGGCGATTTTAGAGGTTTTAGTAAACCAAGCCAAACCATTTTTAAAAATCCACTAGATTTCCGGTTTCCAGTTCCCTCACGAAAGCTTGAATCGCCTTCGCACGGTGGCTGAGCCGGGACTTCACATCCGCGCCGAGATCGGCCATCGTGGCATTGTGGTCGGCTGGGATGAAAAGGGGGTCGTAGCCGAATCCTCCGTTTCCAGAGGGTGATACGGCAATGCTACCTTCGACCGTGCCGAGGAAAACGCCTTTTTCCACGCCGCCCTTGGCAAGCACCAGGGTGCAGCGGAATCTCGCATTTCGGTCGGTCTTTCCCGCCATTTCCCGCATCAGGCGCTCGTTGTTGAGCTGGTGGTTGCCCTCCTCGCCGCCGAAACTCGAAGACCAGACGCCGGGGGCGGCGCCGAGCGCATCGACCTCCAGGCCCGAATCGTCGGCAAGCACCCAGCCATCGATGCGGTTGCTGATCCCCAGGGCCTTGAGTCTGGCGTTTTCGAGGAACGTGGTGCCGGTTTCCTCGATTTCGGGGAGCTCGGGGAAAGAACGGACATCGAGAACCTCAAAACGGTGGCCGAGAATATGGCGGATCTCCTCGGTTTTGTGGGCGTTGCGGGTGGCGAGGATCAGTTGAGGTAGCTCGGGCATGACTATGGATTTCCGTTTTTTTTCGTGTTTGCCAAGAAATTTAGAATAAAAAGCGTCCGTATTCCGTATATCTATACGATATGAAAGCCATTACCCACCTAGCCGCCGTAGCATTCGGTGTTGCCGCCCTCGCCACAACCGCATTTTCAAAAGTACCAAAAGGATGGGAAACGGATGTCGATGCAGCCATTGCCATCGCTAAAAAGGACGGAAAGTCCGTCATGCTGGAGTTCACCGGATCCGATTGGTGCCCACCCTGCATCATGATGAGCAAGAAGGTCTTCTCGAAGGAAGAGTTTGTGACCGCGGCATCGAAAGACTTCGTGCTGGTTCATCTTGATTTCCCGAAGGGTGACCCGGAGCTTAAGAAAAAGAACCAGCCGTATGCCGACAAGTATAAGATCGAGGGCTTCCCCACCGTGATCCTTCTCGACAAGGAAGGCAAAGAGTTCACTCGGTTCTTCGCCTCCCAGTATCCGGAGATTGACAAGTTCCTCGCTCATCTGAAGGACTCCCTTGAAAAGAAAGATCTCGACTAAAATATCATGAAAAATTTTCTCATCGCAATCACATCCATTGTTGTCCTCTCCGCAGCAGCTGTCGCCGGGGAGTCTGGCTGGCTTCACGACTACGAGGCGGCCAAGAAGCAGGCGAAGGTCGAGGATAAGCCGATTTTCATCAACTTCACCGGGACAGACTGGTGCGGCTGGTGCATCAAGCTCGAGAAGGAGGTGTTCTCCAAAAAGGAATTCCAGGAGTATGCTAAGGATCACCTGGTTCTAGTGGAGGTCGATTTTCCACGCAAGAAGGAGCAGTCCGCCGAGTTGAAAGCCCAGAACAAGAAACTCGACAAGCAGTTCAAGATCGAGGGTTACCCCACGCTTTTCCTACTGGATGCCGAGGGCAAGAAGCTCTCCGGCGACGTAGGTTACCGCAAGGGAGGTCCTGCCGCTTATGTGGAGCACCTCAAGGAGTTACTGAAGAAGTAGGTTAGACGCTCCACAACCGATCATCCCAACCCTGCCCGCGAATTCCGTAGGCAGGGTTTTGCTTTTCATCCGGCGAGGTGTGCTGCAACTTCCCCGCCCCGCCGTCACCATGTCTGATACCCACAAAGCTTTCCCCTTCGACGAATTCGAGCCCAAGTGGCAGTCCCGATGGGATTCCGAAAAAACCTTCCGCACCCCGAATCCGGGAGAGGAGGGCTTCGATACCTCAAAGCCGAAGTATTTTGTGCTCGATATGTTTCCGTATCCGAGCGGTGCCGGGCTCCACGTCGGCCATCCGGAGGGCTACACTGCCACCGATATCATCGGCCGCTACAAACGGATGAGGGGCTTCAACGTCCTGCACACGATGGGATTCGATTCCTTCGGCCTCCCTGCAGAGCAATACGCGATCAAGACCGGCCAGCATCCGGCGGTCACCACGGCGGCGAACATCGAGAACTTTCGTCGCCAGCTGAAATCGCTCGGCTTCGCCTATGACTGGAGTCGGGAGATCGCCACCACTGATCCGGAATACGTGCGCTGGACGCAGTGGATCTTCCTGCAGCTTTACTCCTCATATTTCTGTGAGGAGGAGAACAAGGCGAAACCCGTTTCCGAACTTGAGGCGAAGGGATGGTCGCGGGAGGAAATCGACAATGTCCGGCTCGCCTACGTGGCCGACACGCCGGTCTGGTGGTCTCCGGATCTCGGCACCGTCCTCGCCAACGAGGAAGTCGAGGAATGGAAGGGCAAGGGGCACGCCGTCGAGCGCCGCCCGCTGCGCCAGTGGATGCTTCGTATTACGAAATACGCCCAACGTCTGATCGACGAATTAGATACACTTGACTGGCCTGAGGGAATCAAGCTGCTCCAGAAAAACTGGATCGGTCGAAGCGAGGGCGCGGAAGTCGTTTTTGCGATCGAGGACAGATCAGTGACTGTCTTTACCACGAGGCCTGACACCCTTTTCGGAGCGACCTACATGGTGCTGGCTCCCGAGCATCCGTTCGTTCCGGAGATCACCACCGAGGAAAACAAGGACACCGTCGAAGCATACAAGAAAGCCTGTTCGTCGAAATCGGACTTGGATCGTACCGACCTGAACAAAGATAAGTCCGGGGTATTCACTGGTGCGGTTGCGACCAATCCGGTGAACGGGGAACAGATTCCGGTTTGGATCGCCGACTATGTGATGATGGGCTACGGCACCGGGGCGATCATGGCCGTGCCTGCGCATGACGAGCGGGATTTCGAATTTGCGCAGCGTTTCGATTTGGCTGTCCTCCAAGTGGTGCAGCCCAGCGATGATTCAGATTGGCAGGGATACACAGCACCCGGCACGGCAATCAATTCCGGCTTCCTCGACGGCATGCCGACGAAGAAAGCCAAGTCAGCGATGATTCATTGGCTCGTCGAAAACGAGAAGGGGAACCGCAAGATCCAATACAAGCTCCGCGACTGGCTTTTCTCTCGCCAGCGCTACTGGGGCGAGCCGTTTCCTATCCTTTGGAAGGATGGGCAGCATTTCGCGGTTTCCGACGAGGATCTGCCTTTGCTCGCGCCTCCACTGGAGGACTACAAGCCTTCTGGTTCTCCAGAGCCTATCCTGACGAAAGCGAAGGAGTGGGTGCAATTGCCGGATGGCGTGACCCGCGAGACCAACACCATGCCGCAGTGGGCGGGATCCTGCTGGTACTATCTTCGCTACTGCGATCCTAGTAATTCCGACCGATTTATCTCGAAGGAAGCCGAGGAATACTGGACGGATGAGAAGCCGGGGATGGTCGACCTCTACGTCGGCGGAACCGAGCACGCGGTGCTCCACCTGCTCTACGCCCGTTTCTGGCACAAGGTGCTTTTCGATCTCGGCCACGTTCGCACGCCCGAACCTTTCCAGAAACTCGTCAACCAGGGGCTGATCATGGGCGAGGACGGGCAGAAGATGTCCAAGTCCCGAGGCAACGTGGTCAATCCCGACGATGTCGTGAAGGAATACGGAGCCGACGCGCTGCGACTTTATGAGATGTTCATGGGCCCGCTCGAACAGGTGAAGCCATGGCAAATGAAGGGAGTGGAGGGTGTCTACCGCTTTCTCGCCCGTGTTTGGCGCCTGGCGATCACCGACGAAGGTAAGGTTTCCGGGAAAATCCAGAATACGGTCTGCACCGATAAGGAGTTGCTCCGTGTCGTCCACGAAACGATCAAGAAAGTCGGCGAGGACATCGAGAAGCTCAGCTTCAACACCGCGATCTCACAGATGATGATCTGCACCAACGCCTTCACGCAGTCGGAAACGGTTCCGTTAAAGGAGTTCACCGCTTTCCTGACCGTCCTGAATCCGTTTGCCCCCCATTTGTCGGAGGAAATTCATGCGCGCACCTGCGGTTCCGAAATGCTATCCGAAATCGATTGGCCGGTCTACGACGAGCAGGCGCTGATTCGTACCGAGTGCGAGCTCGTTGTTCAGGTGAACGGCAAGCTCCGCGACCGGATCTGGATGGCGATGGATGCCACCGAGGAGGTCGCGAAAGAGAAGGCCTTCGCATCGGCCAAGGTGAAGGAGCACATCGACGGAAAGACGATACGGAAGGTGATTTATATCCCCGGCAAGATCATGAACCTTGTCGCGAATTGAGCCACTGAGATGGAATGGAGCTCATTTTCAGGGGATGCCACCACCCTTGAAAAGGGTCTTGGTAGCAACCATACGGACCGGTAAAACCACTTTTTTGGAATCACCGACCATTTGGCTGTTGGAGGTGACAGTTCCCTCAAGTTCGAGAGACTCGTCGAGCATCGTGTCGAGATTCACAACCAGTTCCCCCTTCAAATCGACAGTTCCTTCGGCGAGTTTTCCATCTTTTCGGAAACCTTCGCCTGTGCTGCGAATCGAAACACCGATGACGGCCATCGACCGATTCGCGGAGCGGCGAACCTGACGAAGCGTCATGGTTCCTATGGTCAATGCCTTGCCCAGATCCCGTTCGATGTTCATTTTCACCCAAGTCGGATCGAACTCCCAAGAGTCACCGGGATTGACCGCGTGATCCGGAAACCATTTGCGTTTCAGGTAAACCTTGAGTTCTTCAATATCGCTACGTGTCTTGGAAAGGGGAAAGGAGCCGTCCAATTTGAATTCCCATTCACCGGACGGGGTTTGGTCATCGCGAACAATTTTCCGGTGAGGGGGCTGATGTCTTCCGATTTTTTCTCCTGACCGTCGATATTCACGCTCTTGGACGAACTTAAGCGGACGACCCTAACCATTCCCCTACGCGAGCCATCCGCTTCCGGTTCGCGGAACGTCCAGTGCAGTTCGCGTTTGCGAATAATTTTAATTTTTCCGGATGAAGGTTCGCCATCGACTCTTTGCACGATGGTGCCGTCCTTGCTTTCAGAATGGGTGACGAGGCGAATGCTCTCACCTGGTTTTCCTTTTACCGGTCCGAAGGTGATTGGCTTGGCAAACAGAGGACTGGCCATGATCAGCATGACGATGATTGATGGGGCTGAAAACTTATTCATGCGAAATCCGAATATAGGCCTCAAGCGTGGTGAAGCAAGATCGAGTTCGCGGCGAAGTGATCCGAGAGAATGTCGGAGACGATCACGATCGGGGTGCCGGGTCGGACGAGATCCAGTTGGCGGAGGTGCTCGGTGGCGCGTTGGACGGTTTCTTCGATGTTCGAAGCGAACGATATCTTGAAGGCGCGGATCCCACGGGTCAGCGAGAGTTGGCGGCATACGGTTTCCTTGGGCGTGACCGCGTAGAAGTCGCTGGTTCGGGGGCGCATCATGGCGATGTGGTTGGCGATCACACCGCGGCGCGTGAGCACCACCAGCCGTGCGTCCGGCAGGGAATCTACGAGCGTGACCGCGGCGCGGGCGGTTTTCTGGCGTTCATCGCTGAGGATGACATTTTGGCCGAAGCCGTGGCCGCCGGACGGTTCGATGCGTGAGGAGATGCGGACGAGCGCCTCGACACAGCGCTCCGGATAGCGTCCCACCGAGGTTTCCCCTGAGAGCATCAGGCAATCCGCCTCTTCGTAGGCGGCGTTCATCACATCGGTAACCTCGGCGCGTGTCGGGGTGGGATTGGTAATCATCGATTCGAGCAGCTGGGTGGCGACAATCACCCGGGTGCCAAGCTCATGGCAGCGTTTGATGATGCGGCGCTGGAGGATGGGGAGATCCTCGAAATCAACCTCGATGCCGAGGTCGCCGCGGGCGACCATGATTGCGTCCGAGATCCTGATGATGGAGTCGATGTTGCGGACGGCCTCCTGATCCTCGATCTTGGCGATGATCTGCGCCTCTCCTTCGAGGGCTTCCATCGCACCGCGCAGTTCCTCCACATGGGCGGCGTCACGGACAAACGATCCGGCGATGTAGTCGGCTCCGCATTCCACGGCAAGGGCGAGATCCTTGTGATCCTTTTCTGTGAGGGCCGGAAGGTTCAATCGGACGCCGGGGAGGTTGATGTGCCGGCGGGATCCCATCGAGCCCGGGGTACGTACATCGCAGATGATGCGGTCGTCCTCGACCCGCTCGATGCGCATGAGCAACGCACCGTTGTCAACGACCAGTGTGTTACCTTCGGTGACATCGCCCATCAGGCCGGGGTAGTTGACCGTGGTGGAAAGCGGAATAGAGGCTTCCACATCGGCACTCCGGAACTCCACCTTGTCGCCCTCCTTTAGGTCATAGGGCGTTTCGAGATCGCCGGTGCGGATCGATGGACCGGTGAGATCAAAGAGGACGGCGATGTATGCGTTGCGTTTTTTCGATTCAGCGCGGATGAGCTTGGTCATTTCCGCAGCCCATTCGTGTTTGGCGTGGCTCATATTCAGCCGCATCACATTCACGCCCCCGTCGATCAATTTGCCTATCATCTCCTGCGTTTCGGTTGCCGGGCCTAGGGTGACGATGATCTTTGTTTTGTGAGACATGGTGTGGTTGTTAGGTGGCGGTCAAGCAGCTGGAATGCCCGACGGGTGGAAATATTTTTTTACGCTAAATTTAATCAAGGGTTTCCGATGCGTAGTCCGAATGGCATGAAGCGATTGAAGTCCTTGAGATTCTTCGTGCAGAGGGGAGCGTCCGCGATATTGCCGTGCTTGAGCCATGGTAGCAGTCTTCCACCCAGAGCAGAGGAGGTGGAATTGATCTGGATCAATTCGTTGGTGTCAAAGTGAAGGGTCATATTCCTACCACCAGTATTTTTTTGCGGCCCTTTCCGTAGCTACCTCATTGTGGAAAGATTTCGCTTCCTCTTCGATAAGCCCACCTCCGGCTCGAAGCCATTCCAAGGCTTCGACCGGGCTCATGCGGGCGGCATTCATCGCGTCAGCATATCTAGTGACATGCTGGTGCGTTTTTGAGTCTGCGAGTAATTCATGTTGTAACTGAATACCGCATTACTTGCATTGTCAATCCGGGAGCTCCTTAGCCCTGTTCTATGGTCTTCTCGGTCGCGGCGTCAATGAGCGCGAAGCGCTCGCGGTTGAGGCTCGGATCCGAGCGGAAAATGAGGCGCCCTGAGTGGGAGCGCTCGAGTTCCACGAGGACTTTTGCGTCCTCCTGCTTGAAGCGGTTGAGGACGTCGGAGTTCACGATCACGATGAGGTCGCCGACCTGGTCGCGGTGGGTCTGGATCACGGTGTTGAGGCGGCGCTGGATCTCGATGGACATGGTCATCGGGGTTTTCACGCGGCCGCGGCCCTGGCAGTAGGGGCAGGGCTCGTACATCGAGTCGCGGAGCGATTCGTTGAGGCGCTGGCGGGTCATTTCCATCAGGCCGATCGAGGAGATCTGGAGGATCTGGGTCTTGGCCTTGTCCTTTTTGACACGTTCCTTCATCACCTTGTAAACCGCCATCTGGTCGCGGCGGTGGCGCATGTCGATGAAGTCGACGACGACCAATCCGCCGATGTTGCGGAGGCGTAGCTGGCGGGCGACCTCCTCAGCGGATTCGATGTTGGTTTGGAGGATCATCTTGTCTACATCCTTGGAGCCGCGGTTGCGGCCGGTGTTTACGTCAACGGAGATCAGCGCCTCGGTCTCATCGATGACGATATAGCCGCCGCATTTTAACCATACCTGGCGGGAAAACGCCTCGTCGACCTGCTTCTGGATGTTGAGCCGCTCGAAGATCGGTTGGTTAGCGGTCGGGAGGTGGTGGATGCGGCGCTTTGCGCGGCGGGAAATTTTCCCGGAGATTTCACGGATCAGTTCGGTGGTTTCGGCGTCATCGCAGAGCACTCGGTCCACCTCTTCGGTGAGGAAATCGCGGGCGGTGCGCTCGATCAGATTCGGCTCTTGGAAAACGCAGCAAGGGGCGGGGTTGTTCGCACGGCGCTGGTCGATGGCGTCCCATTGCTCAAGCAGCATCGCGAGATCGCGGACGAAATGGCGCGCGCGGGTGCCTTGGGCGACGGTACGCATGATGATGCCCATGCCCTCGGGGACGGAAAGGTTCTGGACGATTCGACGGAGGCGCTGGCGCTCCTTCGGGTCGTCGATCTTGCGGGAAATTCCGAACTGCTCGGTGAACGGCATGAGAACGAGGTAGCGGCCGGCGAGGGAGATATTGGTTGTGACCCGAGGTCCCTTGGTTCCGATTGGCCCCTTGGAGACCTGGATGACGATCTCGGATCCGATCGGGTAGATGCTGGGAATGTCCTTCGAGGTAATTTTCTTCTGGCTCTTCTTTTTGCCCCCGCGGTCGATCTCCTCGAGGCCGCCATCGAGTGCAGCGGGGATGGCATCCCAGAAGTGGAGGAAGGCGTTCTTGTCGAGGCCGATGTCAACGAACATGGCCTTGAGGCCCTGCTCGATATTTTTGACGCGGCCCTTGAAGATACCTCCGACGATGTTCTGATCGCCCTCGCGCTCGACGGTGTATTCCTCGAGGACACCGTCCTCTAGGAGGGCGACGCGGCGCTCGAGTTTCTCTACGTTGACGATGATGGTGTTGCCTTGGGATGGATCGGTGTTGCCGATGCCTAACAGTCTTTTGATTTTTTGAATCACGTTATGTGGTTTGGTTGGAAATGATTTTGTTGTTTGTGTCGGGAAACGGGTCACTCGCTGATAGGCGTGGCGCGTGGGATCACTTGACCCTCACGGTCCGTTTCCTGGGTGATTGTCGGTTTTGGAGAGGTGCTTGCAGGGTTGGTTTCGATGGGTATTTCCGGGAGGACTTCACCGACCTCGTTTCCGGTCTCGCCGATTTCCTCGGTGTTGCCGGATTCGGAGCTGCCGGTCGGGGCGACAGGGATTTCCGATGCTTCGATGGCCGCAAGGAAGTCCTCCGGCGGTTCGATGGATTTGATAAAATCCAGATGCCCCTTGAATTCGGTCTGCGGTTTGAGCGGGAGGCGCATCCCCTTCTCCTTGGCGAACAGCCCGGTGTATACGATTTTACTCAGCGGTCCGCATACGCCGCCGCCGGAGCCAGCGGCCTGTGACATGATCACGACCGCATACCTGGGTTTATCGTAGGGTGCGAAGGAAATCATCCAGGAGTTGTTGGATTTCTTGCCGTTGTCCGTTGTCTGCGCGGTGCCCGTCTTGGCGGCAACTTCGACGTCGTCCATGCGTACCTTTCCGGCGGTTCCACCGGCCTCGTTGACCGCCATCCACATGCCCGTCCGGATGAGGTCGATGTCGGTTTGCTTGATCCCGGATTGGAGGAGATCGACTTTCAGGACAGGGAGATCAGGAACCAGCAAGGCTCCGTCCTCTGCGGTGACCTTGCGCACGATCCTGGGCTTGTAGTATTTTCCGCCGTTGGCGATGCAGGATGTCATGGCCGCGACCTGGATCGGGCTGGTCATGGTGTCACCCTGCCCGATGGAGAGGAAGGCGGTGAGGGCGGGGGTCATGACCGCCCCCGGGTAGGCGGCGCGCCATGCGCGCGATCCGGGAAGGATGCCGGGATCCTCGTTCGGAAGTTCGATGTCGGTCTTGCTCCCCAAGCCGAGCAGGGAGAATCCCTCGACCATCGCCTTCGGGCCGATGGTATTGGACAGCTTGTTGAAATAGGGGTTGCAGGATTGCTGTATCGCCTTGGGCAATGTCAGGGAGCCATGGCTGCGCTTGTACATGTTCCACAGCCAGCAGCCGACGGGATGCTTTCCGTACATGACGTATCCGTCGCAGGAGAATGAGCGTGTCGCCATGCCTTGGAGCGCGCCGGATACGGCGGTCGGAATTTTCATTGTGGATCCGGGCGTGAAGGAGGTGATGGCCCGGTTGGTGAACGGGGAGAGTTGTGGGCTGGAATTATAGGCGAGGAATTTCTCCCGCGAAATGGAGGGGATGAAGGCGTTTGGGTCGTAGTCGGGCACGGATGCCATGGCTAGTACCTCGCCAGTCCGCACATCCATCACGACACCTGCGGCACGGCCTGCTCGGCGCAGCGTGTTTTCCAGGAGGAACTGGATGCGTGCATCGATGGCCAGCTGGACCTCCGCACCGATGCCGGGCTTGGTGTAGTCGAGCATACCTATGGTGCGGCCTTTTTCGTCCTTGAGCACCGTCTTGCGGCCTTCGGGGCCGCGCAGGTGATCGTCCATCGTCGCCTCGACGCCGGCGATGCCCTTCTCGTCGCCGATGTAGTGGTCGAACTCGCGCTTGTCGGCAGATGAGATATCGCCTTTTTCCCACTGCTTGAGGTATCCGATGACATGGGAAGCGAGGGTTCCGTATGCGTATTGGCGCTGTGGCCGTATGCCGAGGGTGACACCGGGGAACTCAAGGTTGCGTTCCGCAAGGCGAGAGAAATCCTCGTAGGTGAGATCCGCGCGATAGGTGAAAGGGACGAGGCCGCCGTGGGTAAGGTAGTGGGTGCGCAGGGCACCGGCGTTGTAGTTTTTTGCGAGGCCGAGTTGCTGCAGGGGTTTGATTGTCCACTCGTTGACAATCGCTACGATGTCCTTTTCTGAGCGTTTTCTCGGTAGGCCGTTCTGGGTAGTCAGGCGGTCGAGCCTAGGGCTTTCATCATGCTGGAGCCTGTAGGCGGCGGCGATTTCCTCGAGGTTGAAGGAGACGACGTAATTGCGGAGGTTGCGTGCGAGGGGGATGCCGTTGCGGTCGGTGATCTCGCCGCGTATGCCGGGCTCGCGGACTGTCACGGTGCGGTTTCCCGGAACCAGTGCGAGAAACTCGTCCTGCCGCTCGATCTGGAATTCGTGGAGCCTGGACAACAGCGTGCCGAAGCCCACAAGAATGAGGGCGGTCAGAAGGTAAAGCCTGAGTCTGAAGCGGGGTTCCACGGTGAAGGGTTATCTGCGTCTGTTCCTGTTAGCTTCCGGATAGAGCGAATGGTCGAAGAGTTTCGCCAAACGGTACAGGAGCCAGAAGATGAGAGGGGAAAATAGCATGGTCAGAAGCGAGGTATAGGTCATTAGCCGCACAATGGCACGGCTGATTACGAAGTCGCCGCGGACAAAGGAGATGAGGCAGTAATCCGCGGCCAGGTAGAGGAAGGTGGCGATGCCTGTGAGGGCGGCCGAGAAATGCCATTTCCCCTGGCGGAAAAGAGGATTCAGCCCTTGCATGAGAAATCCCATCCCGCCGAAAAGCAGGATGGAGTAGCCGAAGCGGAGCGATTCAACGGGTTTGGAATAGATCTCGGGATCGGCGATGATGGGAGCGAGGGAGCAATGGGCATCCCAGAAGATGCCGCCGATGAATGCCATGAGTAGCATTGTCGGGGTGGTGACGGTGACTGCCGAGCAGAGGAAGACGAGATGGACGAGCAGGATGCGGGCGTGGCTCAGTCCGGAGAACGCAGGCACGAACTGCTGAGCCAGGAATGCGGCGAGCAGAAGGAAGACTGTGCTGACGTTGTAGCGGAACAATGAGTTGGTTGATCAGTGGTTTTCCGAGAGGACGACAAACACCGTGCCGAGATCGCTGAGATCCACGGCGGGCTTGACCAAGGCTTCGGAGTCGAGCGGACCCCTCTCAACCGAGATGATTGTGCCAACGAGGATGTTGGGCTGGAAAATTCCGCCACGACCCGAGGTGAACACACGCTGGCCCGGCTTGAGTGAGGCGTTTTTGGAAAGATATTGGAGGCGTAGGGTGGGGTTCCTTTCGAACTCCCCGCGCTGGCCGCTAAGAATACCACCTTCCGGCGAGCCCTCCACGCGGACCGAGACCTGGCATTTCTCATCGGTGATGAGGAGGACGGAGGAACGTTGCTTGAAGGGGCGGTCGATGATCCCGACAAGCCCGTCGTTGGAAAGCACCGAAAGCTGGATGCCTATGCCGCGGTTCTCACCCGCATTGATCTCCATCGTCTGCCACCACGTGGTCGGATGGCGGCGGATGATCTGTGCGGCGACAACATCGAAGCTGGTGGCTTTCTTGAAATTCAGCGCATGGCGCAGCTCTGAGTTCTCCCTCTCAAGCGCCTTGAAACGGGATTCGATGATGCGCAGTCGGCCGATCTCGCCGCGGATGGTGGAAAGCTCCGCATCGAGTTCTTTCGAGTGTTTGGTTTCCGTGAGGAGTTCCCGAGCTTTCGTTTCCAGTGCGGATCCCGACTTCAGGGTTGGCGCGATGGCCTTGAAATAGGCGACCTGGATTTCCCTGACAATGGGTTCGCTGCGCGTGAGCGCCCACGTCGCTCCCGCGAGGAAGAGAAGCAATGCGATCAGGTTGAGCGGTTTCATGGCCGTTGGGATTCCCCTTGCGGGGAGCCTCCGGGGCTCAGCGGTCCGTGTTCGTTACGCGCTTCAGGAGGGCGAGCTCCTGGAGGGCTTTGCCGGTGCCTTCCGCTACCGCGCTGAGGGGATCCTCGGCGACGTGGACGGGGAGTCCGGTTTCTTCACGGAGCAGGCGGTCGAGCCCCTTGAGCAGGGCGCCGCCACCGGCCAGGACGATGCCGCGGTCGACAAGGTCGGCGGCAAGTTCCGGAGGGCAGCGTTCGAGAGTGGTGCGAACCGCATCGACGATAGTGCTGAGCGGATCCGCCATTGCCTCGCGGATTTCCTGCGAGGTGATGGTGATAGTTTTCGGGAGACCGGCAACAAGATCCCGACCCTTCACTTCCATGGTGATTTCCTTCGGGAGCGGCGCTGCGGAGCCGAGGCGGATCTTGATCTCCTCGGAAGTGCGCTCACCAATCATCAGGTTGTAGGCACGCTTCATGTATTGGATGATCGCCTCGTCCAGTTCGTCGCCGGCGGTGCGCACAGAGCGGGCGTAGACGATTCCGGAGAGGGAGATGAGCGCCACCTCGGTGGTGCCGCCGCCGATATCCACGACCATGTTTCCGGAAGCCTCCTGCACCGGCAGTCCGACACCGATCGCGGCGGCCATCGGCTCCTCGATGAGATAAACTTCGCGGGCTCCTGCCTGCTCGGCGGACTCGCGGACGGCGCGACGCTCGACTTCGGTGATGCCGGAAGGGATCGCGATGAGGACGCGGGGATTGGAGCGGCGACCCTTGTTCACCTTGCGGATGAAGTGGCGCAGCATCGCCTCGGTGACCTCGAAATCCGCAATCACGCCATCCTTGAGGGGGCGGATCGCGACGATATTGCCGGGGGTCCGCCCCAACATGCGTTTGGCGTCGTCACCGACGGCCAAGACTTCGTTGGTGCCGGCTTTCACCGCGACCACCGAAGGTTCGCGGAGGACGATGCCGTGGTCCTTGACGTTGATGAGGGTGTTTGCGGTGCCGAGGTCGATCCCGATGTCGCTGGAAAACATGTTTCCAAAAAGTTTTTTGAACATTGAAAGTGTGTTGGTGGAAAAGGTTGGAAATGAATGGGTTGGGCTTGATGGCCACGTGAATCCGGGAATCTTCTCGAGCCGTCTATTTTCCCGCGTAGTGCGGTCATTGAATCGGCTGCGAGCGAAGCCCTACGGAGTGAGGAAAGAATCGGAGTGCGTCCCGGGAGCGTCAAGCCGGAAAGCGTGTTCCACGCAATTGCTTTCGTTGTTCCACGGCGGCGCGCCGTGTGTCGATATCGAGTGCTCGCTGAGGAATATTTCCCAAGTATCCCGGGAGAAGCAATGGGCTGGCGCAGGAAGACCGCATCAGCCCATGACTTGTCCGCAAGTGGCGGAGGTTTGATTGGTTGTTCCGCTGATTATTTTAGCAGTATCGCCATGGCTTCCCCGAGGGCGAGACCGACGTTCATGTAGGTGCGGGAGTCGCCGTTGTAGTGACCGTTCGAGGCGCCGCCCTTGCTGAGCGGATTGCTGTAGACGGTGGCGACGCTGCCCTTGAATTCGGGGTGCTTGCCGTTCTCGCCGTCGACGGCGAGTTGGGCGTCGAGGACGAGTTTGTCGTTGCCCTTGGCGTCTTGTTTGGTGCTCTGGCCGAGGGTTGCGCAGACGAATTTCGCCTCAGGGGCGTTGAATTCTTTGCGCAGGGACTTGATGAAGTTGACGAGGTTCTGCTCATAGCGGCTGGCGTGGGCGAGGCTGTAGCGATCCTTGTCTCCCTGCCAGTAGATGAAGCCGGCGACTTCGAATCCATTGGCTTCGGGATAGTATTTGCTAATATTCTCGAGAACCTTCTTCGCATCGGCGATGTCGGTGTCCCACTGCTTGCCGGCATACCAGCCGATGGGCTCAGGTTCCGTGCCTTTTTCCCATTCGCCGGGGGATCCTTTGTAGCCGGGGTAGATGAAAGTCTTCATCTCCTTGGACTTCTTGTCCATTTCCTCGAATTCAAAGGACTCGCTGCCCGGAGGCAGGAGATCCCAGCCGAGGCTGCGGTTGCCGGTGCAGCTCTTAAGAATCATGACCGGTTCGTCGAGGGCGTTGCCCAGTTGATGACTGATGCCGAGCTCGGGGCCGATCTTTCCTTCTGAAACGGTCATCCAGATGTTTTTTAACTCCTTGCCATTCATGTAGCGGACGTAGCGGACATCTTTTCTTCCGGTCCAAGCTCCTTCGCCATCGACGAGGAACGGGTAGAGGCTTTCCGTTTTGGCGGCGTGTTCGAGGGTTCCCTCCTTGTCGCCCTTGACCTTGCCGGCACCGACCATGTTGGACTGGCCCAACAGGATGAAGACCTTAACTGGCTTGGACATGTTCGCCGGTTTGCCGTCCGGATCGGGTCGGGCTTTGGTTTGGGCGTTCGAGACGCCGGTCGTTGCCATGCACATCGCTGCCAGCAGGCAGGATACCGTTATTGTCCGTTTCATTTTGATTGCTTGAGTGTTGGTTGATTCCCGGGTTTCGCGGTGTGAAACAGCGAATCGGGTTGCGCTCGGAAAATACCGGATTAATCCGCTGGCCGAGTCGCAGGGTCGTACGTAGACCGTCCGCTCCATCATTCAAGCAATCTTCCGTGGTTGCCGGTCAGCGGCCTTCCTCAAGGCGCTCTGCGAGCATTTCGGGAAGGCCTGCTTCGAGAATTTTCTTCTGCGTTGTCTCCATGTCGTAACTGATGCGGCGGAAGACGATGAGGTTGGAGTCGTGGTCGTAGATCGCGTAGCAGGCGCGCGGGTCGCCGTCGCGGGGTTGACCGACGGAGCCGACGTTGATGAAGTATTTTGCGTTGGCCTCGATCTCCACGGACTCGGCGGGCACCTCGCGGACTTTGTCCGATTTGATATAGACACGCGGCACGTGGGTGTGGCCGTGGAAGCAGAGTTGGGTGAACTGGTAAGAGAAGTTCGACATCGCGTCGAAGCGGTTGGTCACGTAGTTCCAGTGGACTGGCTGGTCGAGTGTGCTGTGGACGATGGTGTAGTCACCGACCTGCCGGACCATACGGAGGCGTTTGAGCCAGAGGCGCTGATCCTCGTCGAGTTGCTCGCGTGTCCATTTCATTGCGGTGGCGGCGACCGGGTTCATCGAGTCGAGCGAATAGTCCTCGGAGGCGTCCATGTCGTGGTTGCCCTTGACGGTGGGGCAGCCCATGTCGCGGATGAGGTTGAGGCAGGCGGCGGGATCGGCGTTGTAGCCAACGACATCGCCGAGGCAGACGTAGTCCGTGACATGCTGGCTCGCAGCATCCTCTAGGACGGCTTCGAGAGCCTCTAGGTTTGCATGGATGTCGCCAAAAATCGCTGTCCGCATGGAGTGGGGCAAAAGTGTGACCGTTGCCGGTCTTGTGTCGAGATGATTTGAAACGCTGCGGATTTGCTATGTCTTGCATGGAAATGCAAGTCTTGAAGCGGCGGCATCGTCGAGCGGCTCGCAGAGGCGGTAGCCCTCGCCCTGTGGGGGGATGGCCATGAGGAAGGCATCGCGCTCGAAAGGGGAGGGGAATTCGATTCCGATGAGGGCGCGGCCGATGCGTTCCCCGGAGTGGCGGTAGTTGAAATAGATCAGGTTCGCATTTCCGGTCAGGCGCTTGGCGAGGAAGTCGTGGAGTGCGCCGGGGCGTTCGTAGAAATCGAGGCGGAGGAATGCCGGGTTGGTGATCAGGTCGCCACGGAAGGGGATGGCACGGAAAGCGATGTCGGTCGCTCCGGTGATGTCCTGCCACTCATGGCCGCAGGCATTCAGCTTTGCCGGCAGCGCGGCGAGATCTGCGGGATCGTCTGAGGAAAGGGTGAAGGCGGGCCAGGCTTCTGAGGGATCGGTTTTGGCGTATTGGAAATCGGTGATGTCGATATCGGAGAAGCAGCTATCGAGGAGGTTCAGCATGGTGCCGGGGGTTTCCGGGATGTGGACGCGGATGGTGCGGTTCTTGCGGGTGGAGGAACCCTGGGATTGGGCGATGCGGCCGATCTGGAGGAAGTCGACATTCGCCCCGCAGAGGACGACGAGCACCCTTTTTCCGGTAAGCTTTTCCTTGTCGGCGATCACTGCGGCGAGCCCCATCGCGCCGGATGGCTCGGAGATGCAGCGTAGGCCTTCCCAGAGGGTGCGGATCGCGGAAACGACCTGTGCATCGCTAACCACGGCGATGCGGCTGAGGCTGTCCTTGCAAATTTGGAAAGGCAGGTCGCCCGCCTGCTTCACCGCCGTGCCGTCGCAGAAAAGGTCGACTTGCGGGAGGGGTTCGGGTTTTCCGGTCGCGAGAGCAGCCTTCATGGAGGCCTGGCCCTCGCCCTCGACGCCGACGATCTCGATTTCCGGCCAGTAGGTTTTCAGCCATGTGGAAACGCCTGCGGCCATGCCGCCGCCACCGATCTGGAGGTAGGCGGCATCAAACGGGCCGTGGCCTGAGAGGACGACCTCATCGGCGAGCGTTCCCTGTCCGGCCATCACCTGCAGGTCGTCGTAGGCGTGGATGTAAACAGCTTTGGTCTGTTTCTCATCGGCGCGGGCGGCATGGACCGCCTCGTCGTAGCTGTCCCCGGTGAGGTGGATGGAAACGTATTCCATACCGTGGCCGGAGACGGCGTCGACTTTCACCTTCGGGGTGGAGCGGGGCATGTAGATCCGGGCGAGGATGCCGAGCTTTTTCGCCGCCAGCGCCACGCCCTGCGCGTGGTTGCCAGCGGAGGCCGTGACCACGCCGCGCGCCGCCTCGATATCCGTGAGGGTTGCCATGCGGTTGGCGGCGCCGCGCCATTTGTAGGCCTTGATGGGGGAGAGATCCTCGCGTTTCACCCAGATTTCCGGGCCGTCGGGGATGATGAGCTTCTCAAGCGGGGTGGGTTGCCCGAAATGATAGATGCGCTCCCGGGCGAGCAGGATTTCCTGTCGGAGTTGCCGGTCCAGGGGCAGGGAATCGTCGCGCGTCATGGCCGGATTAGAGACCAGAATCCAGATATCAGAAACCAGAAAAACTTCAGAAAGCCGGGTTAGCTCGGGTCGATGGGAACGAGAACCCACTGGGGCTGCGTCTCCGAGGCGATGATCTCAACGGGCAGGCGCTGAGTGGTGGGATCGTCTGTGGCCGGGTAGGCCGGTAAATCGTGGCGCTGGTTGTTCCATGCCCATGCGGAGACGAGCGGCGCTGCTAGAAATGCGGCGAGAGCGAGTGGTTTGAGGGGGTTGGAAGACGCTTTGATGGACATAGGGTGGCGTCTTTTTAAAATTAATCAAGTTTTCCGTAATTCTTTTTGAAATGGATTACCGGTTGAGTCCGCCCGTTCCCGGCGATAGGCTGCTATGTATGACGAAGGAACAGGCTGGAGACGCTGCGGAAAGCCGGGGCAAGCAGATCCTCGTGGGTGCCTGTATCTTGGCTGTCGTCCCGGCGGTGGTCATTACATTCCTCATGGGCTGGCGGTTCATTCCTGGCTGGTTGGGGGAGAGCTTCGGCACCATCGCCGGGGTGATGTCCACGCCTTTTTTTATGGAAGCCTCGTTCTTTCTGCTGGGGCTCGTCATCGTGATCGGGCTGAATACATGGCGCCGCCACAAGGCCGGAGATGAATTCGTCACCATTGAGACCAGCGACGCGGCGGAGAACGCCGGGTCGAATGATAAGAGTCGGCGCTGAGGTAAAAGCATCATGCTCAGCGAACCGCACAAGGAACTGAGGTTCACCCGATCCGGCCAGGCGGTCGGTTTCTGCGTGGTCGGTGCGGTTCTTGTCGGGATCGCCGTGACGCTTCTAGCGACCGGGTACTACCGTGATGTAAATCCCGCGCTACCTCATCCCGCCTGGGCTGTTCCATGTGCCGCGGCGGCGGTGGGGCTTTTCCTGCTGGCATGGCATCTCACGAAGCACGCCTACCTCATCCTGACCCCGATGGGGCTGGAGATCTTCCCCTTTTTCCGCCCGGCGAAGGGCATGCAGGTGGTGATGTGGCAGGAGATCCACGATGCCGGAGTGGATGAAAAACGGCAGCGACTGACCCTGCATTTTAACGACGATAAGACCGCCGGAATGCACCTTTCCATGAAACCTGTCCGCAGAAAAACTCGGAGCTTGCTTGCCAAGGCGGTGCTGGGGCGGGTATCCGATTGCGCCACATGAGACCGCATTCAAGGCAGATCCTATCGGTGGAGGAGGTTTTCGGGATAAACGGCTGGCATGCCGAACTCGTCGAAGGCCGCGATGTGCTGCGCGCCGGCTTCGAAGCGCACCATACGCGGGTCGATCTGGTGGTGCAGGCGTTTCCCGAGCTCAACGCGCTCAGTGTGGTCGGTGAGAGCCCGATGTTCATCGCCGAGCCGCAGATGCCTGCCCTGCTGGAGCTATTGATGCGCGGCAACAAGCAGCTCACGCTCGGCAGCTTCGAGTATGATCTCGACCGCGAAATGCTGGTCTTCCGCGTGACCAACCTCTTCGAGAAAGACCGCTTCGACGGCGATATTATCGCCTCCATGGTGCACTGCGCCATCGCCGAGCTGGATCGCATCGTGCCTTACGCCGCCATCGTGCGCGGCACGCCAGCCGACCTCATCGCCGATCTCGATCTTGAGAGGCTGCTGGAGAGAGAGGATGTCATTCCTCCGGTGCCGGGCGGGGAAGAGGAGGAGTATTGAATTCCAAACTCCAAACTCTAAACGTTAAATCCTAAGGAAGAGGAGTTACCTCTACGTGGTTGCCAGCAGCGGGCCGACGCGGGCGTGGCGGACGAGGAACTCGTCGGCGAGCTTGCCGTAAGCGATTGCGCCGTTGCCCGAGGGGTCGTGTTCGAAGATTGTTTTGCCGTGCGAGGGAGCCTCGCTGATGCGGATCGTGCGGGGGATGACTTGTTGGTAGATCTCATCCGGGAAATAGTTCTTTACCTCCTCCACGACCTGCCGGGAAAGCAGCGTGCGGCCGTCATACATGGTCATCACGATGCCTTCGAGAGTGAGGTTTGGATTCGCTCCCGAGTCGCGAATCTGATCGAGCACGCCGACGATTTTTGCCAAGCCCTCCAAGCCGAACCACTCGCATTGCAGTGGGATGAGGATTTCATCGGCGGCGGCGAGGGCGGCGGTCATCAGCACGCCGAGTGAGGGCGGGGTGTCGAGGATGCAGTATTCGAAAAGGTTGTTCGGTTTCAGTCCCTGGAGGATGCCGCGCAGGCGGGTGAGGTGGTCATCGGAGCGGGCGAGCTCAATCTCGATCCCCGCTAGATCCATTTCCGAGGGGACGAAGGTCAGGTTCTCCCGGCCGCCGGTGACGAACTTACTGCGTATGTCCGCCTCGCCGAGTAGAACCGGATAGATCGAGGACATCGGCTCCGCCTCGATGCCGAGCCCGCTGGTGCAGTTCGCCTGCGAGTCGAGATCCATCAGCAGCACCCGTTGGCCGCGGAGGGCGAGAGCGTGGGAGAGGTTCATTGCGGTGGTGGTTTTCCCAACCCCTCCCTTCTGATTTGCTACGGCGATGACTTTCACAGGTGGAAAGGATGGCCGGGAAATATTTTTTTTGAAACGCTAAACTTCGATGGCCGGGCAACACGCCATGGTTTCTGTTCCCATTGGGGCTTGCGGAGCGATGCGGCTTGGGAGATGCTATTCGTATGCAAGCGGTGACGGATAGGTTGAGGAATTTTCTGCAGTTTGTGGCGGTGAAACTTATTGATGATCCGACGCAGGCGCAGCTCAAAGTGGCAGAACTGGGGCCGAATCGGCTGAGGTTCAAGCTGGTGCTGGCGCAGGAGGATGTGGCGATGCTGATAGGACGCAACGGTTTCACGGCTTCGGCAATCCGCAGCGTTCTCAATGCGGCGGCCGAGAAAGAAGGAGTGAAGGTGAACCTTCAGATCCACTCCCACCAGGAGGAGGCCGAGTTTCTCGCTAGGGAGGGCTGATCCGACCGGACGAACCCTCTTTCGGGCTTATTTGCGAAAATCATGAAGAGGGTGACGGGGTTCGATGTCCGACTCAGGGCATTGACTTGTGCCAGCCCAGTAACATCCCGGTCATTTCCGATAGGATCGCCGGTTCGCGATCGGCGGGGTTGTTCGTTTCGCCGGGATCGTTCCCGAGTTCATAGAGAAGTTCATCCGGGCCATCGTAGTCGCAGAGTAATTTCCAATTGCCTTGGTGCATTGCCAGATCCGGCAGGTCATCCGTGCCGTAGTAGCTTTTTCTGTCGGGCGAGGTAGGATGTGATCTTCCAGCGTTGCGGATATTGCCCGGTTGAGATTGCGACGCGAGAGGGCGAGCAGATCGGGGGCTTGCCGGGGCATTTGCCATGAAGATTCCCATCATGAGGAGTAGAAATGGGAGGATGTGAATTGATGAAAAGGCATACATGGGACGCCCTTGTCCGGCAAGTTCTTCGGAGCCCAGGCGGGTGGGCGAGATCATTCGGATTTCCGTGAATTTCGGATAAATAAAACAATCTTGCTCTCGGAAGGGTGTCGGGGGATGCTGTCGGTGACGAAATACGATGGCGAACCGAGTCAACAAGAAGCGCGGCCATGTGGAGGAGCCGAAGAAATGGTCCAGTGAGATCGCGGGTGTATGCTGGATGGCCGGAGGGCTTATTCTGCTGATTTCCCTTGTTTCATATAGCCCTTCCGATCTTCCGGAGTGGGGAATGTTCGAGCCATTTGCGAACAAAGGCGAGGTCAGCGGAGCGAACTGGCTTGGATGGGTGGGTGGGACCCTGGCCTTTGTGCAGATCCTACTACTTGGAGCGGCGGGCTGGATGCTGGCGATCGGCTTCATTTGGTTCGGCGTGATGAAGCTGGCTTTCCGGGGAAGGCTCTGGCCGCGGATCGCCCTCGGGCTGTGCGTCGTTCTCGTAGCTGGAGCCGTGTGGCTGCATGCGGTGGGGATTCTTTTCGTCGACTGGGCTGCCCGTTGCAATCTGCCTGGTGGCGCCGGCGGGGTGATTGGCAAATCGCTCGGCGGCTCTGTGATGATGCCCGTCATCGGCAAACCCGGAACCATTGCAGTGGTAAGCATCGCCTATTTCCTCGGCGTGATTTCGCTGACGGGACAGACACCCGTCGATTTCGGGCGTGGGTGCTACAAACTGGTGAAAGCCAAAATCAATGCGTGGAAGGAGAGCCGCACCGAGGCGGGGCGTGCGGCCACCCGGGAAAAGGATTTGCTAAACGAACGCGAGCGTCAGCGCGGGCAGCGGAAGGTGGAGCGAGAAATCGCGAAGCTCAAGGCCGCCGAAACCGACGAACCGGGACAGAAGGAACTTCCGATGCGCGAAACCCCGGTTCCGCAGATCATCGATGCCTCGCAACGGCGTTCGACCGGGCAGATGGAGGCGGGTTCGAAGCCTTTCGAGAGGAAAAAGTCGAGCCATCAGTCGCTTTCCATATCTGGATTCGAGGATTACGAATTGCCCGGCTTCGATCTGTTGGATGCTGTCGAGGTGGAGGAAGAGGCGGCGAACCATGATGAACTCATCGAGATCCAGACGACCATCGTCGATACGCTGCAAGCGTTTGGAATCGAAGTGACCGCGGGCGATATCACACGTGGGCCGACGATCACACGTTATGAGATCTACCCTTCGCAGGGGCTTCGGGTTTCGAGGATTTCGCAGTTGGAGGCGGATTTGGCACGTGCCACACGTGCGGAACGGATCAACATCCTCGCGCCCATTCCGGGCAAGGACACGGTGGGTATTGAGATTGCGAACTCGAACAAGGTGGCGGTTCCTCTGCATGAACTGTTGCACGATCCCGAGTTCCGCTCTGCGAAGAAAAAGATTCCGCTGGCTCTCGGCAAGGATGTCTACGGTAAGACCGTGATCGGTGACCTCGCGGCGATGCCCCACTTACTTGTGGCAGGTGCGACCGGTTCAGGGAAATCGGTTTGTATCAACTCGATCATTGCTTCGATCCTTTTCAAATTCGGGCCCGACGAACTGCGATTCATCATGGTCGACCCCAAGGTGGTGGAGATGCAGATGTATAACAAGCTGCCGCACATGGTTGTGCCGGTGGTGACTGATCCCAAGAAGACCGTCGCTGCGCTGAAGTGGGTGGTGAACGAGATGGAGAAACGCTATAAGATTTTCGCAAAAATGGGTGTGAGGAACTTTGATGGTTTCAACAACCGTCCTCGTGAGGAAAAAGAGCCTGAGCCAGAAGTGGCAGAAGTGGCAGAGGTGGATGAGCCAGAGGTGGTTATTGAAGATATTGAGGAGATTGCGTCGGCACTTGAGGATGGTGATCTGGGTCCGCAGGCGGAGTTCGAGGAGCTTGAGATCGAGGAGGAGGAGATTCCGGATAAGTTTCCATACATCGTTGTCCTGATCGACGAGCTTGCCGACCTCATGCAGACGGCTCCCGCAGATGTGGAGATGTGCATCGCCCGGATTGCGCAAAAGGCGCGGGCTGCAGGGATTCACCTGATCATCGCCACCCAGACGCCGCGTGCGGATGTGGTGACGGGTATCATCAAGGCGAACATTCCGAGCCGGATCGCGTTCCAGGTTTCTTCAGCACTCGACTCGCGGGTCATCCTCGATACGAAAGGCGCCGACAAGCTGGTCGGCAAGGGCGACATGCTTTATCTGCCGCCGGGCTCGGCGAAACTGGAGCGTGCACAGGGGGCGTTCGTTTCCGATGAGGAGGTGGAGAGGATTGTTAA
This sequence comes from uncultured Verrucomicrobiales bacterium, assembly GCA_905478925.1. Lineage (GTDB taxonomy): Bacteria > Verrucomicrobiota > Verrucomicrobiia > Verrucomicrobiales > Akkermansiaceae > Luteolibacter. The sequence goes on along the minus strand of CAJQKQ010000010.1, from coordinate 21,879 downwards.
CCACTGCGCAGGTCAAGCGGATCCGCAGTATGAACAGGACATCCGTCAGACCATTGAGTCGGCCGGGATGGACGACGGGGATGATGTTTCCGATGCCGACGAGGAGCTGATCATCCGCTGCATCGAGGTGGTCAGGCAGGAACAGAAGGCCAGTACCTCGTTGCTACAGCGTAGGCTTCGCCTTGGTTACACCCGCGCGGCGCGGATGGTTGATATCCTTGAGCAACGCGGGGTCGTAGGCCCCGGTGATGGAGCGAAGGCGAGGGAGGTCTTCCTTAAGTAAAACTCAAATTTTAAAATTCAACTCTCAAACGGGAAGGCTACGCCTTAGTCGCCTCGATGAATTTCTTTTCCACTGGCACTTTATCAACATCACACCGCTCCACGCCTCTTCCTTGAAAGTTAAATTTTGAGATTTGAATTTTATGAACGACGACGTCGCACATTTCCTCCAATTTCAGGAGATTGAAAAGAACGCCTCGCCGCTGACGCTGCGGAACTACGCGGCGGCGCTTGCGAGGTATGCAGATTGGCGTGGTGCTGCGTTCTCATGCTGGAGAAAGGAGACGGGCGATGATTTCCGTAACTATCTATACGACCTCATGAAGAAGGGGCTCAAACGCTCGACGATACGCCTGCGCTTCGCCGCATTGCGATCATTTTACAAATACCTGGTGCTCCGCCGGGGGCTTGCGAAAAGCCCAGTTGCGGAGGTGCAAATGCCGAAGATCGAGCGCGGCCTGCCGGTTGTGCTGAGCATGAAACAGATGGACGAACTGCTGGAAATGCCGCTGAAATCCGATGCTCCCACGAAGGGCCCAGCGTGGCTAAAATATCGCGATGCGGCGATCCTGGAACTGTTCTATTCCTCAGGCTTGCGGATTTCCGAACTGCTGGAGCTTGATGTAAGGGATATGAATTTCATCGATGAGGTGGTGAAGGTCGAGGGCAAAGGCCGGAAGCAGAGAATCGTCCCTGTCGGTGGTGCTGCGATGCGTGCGATCCGAAAATACCGGGAGGAGGCGGCGGTTTCGAACGGAGCGCTTTTCCGTAGCATCCGGGGGACGAGGATCACCCAGCAGGCCGTCGACCAGATGCTGAAAAAGTATCTCAAGCTGAGCGGGATCCCGTTCGGGGTCAGCCCACACAAGCTCAGGCACAGTTTTGCGACTCATCTGCTTGACGCCGGGGCGGATCTGCGGACGGTACAGGAGTTGCTCGGCCATGCGTCGCTTTCCACGACTCAGATCTACACGCATGTGACCAAGGAACGTTTGAAAAAGGTCTATGACGAAGCCCATCCGCGAGCGTGAGAGAATATTTAGGAGACTGATTATGTTTACAAAGATCCTCGGTTTTCTCGGTTTGTCGGGATGCGTTCTTGCTCCGGTGGCGGGGGAGAGGGAGAAGTTGGATGCGGTCGCGAAAAAGGACAGGCCATCGATCCTCTTCGTTGGCAACAGCTACAGCTTCGGCATTCCTAAGGAATTTGGCGAGTTGTCAGCATCTAGGGGCAAGGATGTTAGGATCGGTCACTCGACATACAGCGGCTGGAGTCTTACGAAACACTCGCGGAATCCGGGTACCTTGAAAAAACTGCAGGAAGGAGAATGGGACGTGATTGTGATCCAGGACTACAGCACAAACCCGTCCCACAACGAGCGCCAGCGGCGGATGAAGATGGATCCGGGCGTGCAGTTCTTCGCAACCGAGGCGCGCGCACTCGGGGCTGTGCCGTTGCTCTACCAGACATGGGGCCGGCGTGACGGGAATCCGGATATTGCGGGCGATGATTTCTACAAGATGAACGACCGTGTGCGGAAGGGATACCTCTCCGCTTCCCGGAACGGCGGTGGGATTGTCACTGTGAAAGCGGGCGATGCATGGGAGCGAGAGTTCCGTGCCGGGCGTGGGGCGGATCTTTTCTACGAAGACGGCAGCCATCCGAGCGGATATGGGAACGAAGTGACTGCTGAGGAATTCTACCGGACGATCTTCAGAGAGTGAGTGCGTGCGTCAGAATGAAGCTCTGCAGGGCGCAATAGAAATGCGAGCGTAGCAAGGCCTCTTGGCGCAAGGGGCTGCGATTTTCAGCCTCCAATTCTGGATCCGGGCCGAACCGGTATTTTTCCTCAAGTGCGAGCCGCGCTTGGTTGAGCGAACTATACCAGGTGAAGGCATCCTCGGGCGTGATCCAGATCGGTGTCTCCCCGTCCTTGGGGCAAGCTGCTGCGGCCTCGATGGATGCATAGATGTGGTTGAGGTCATCCGTGAATGATTCACGTAGGTCGGGCACCACGATGTCCTGCCAGTCTTCGGAAATCTTTTCGTCGGTGATGAGACTGCCGAAGCGGCTTGCAAGGTCGATTTCGTGGTCGTTTGCATCGAGGACGATGGCACGCAGGATATGCCAGTCCTCGTCGCTTTCCGGGTCGATGCGAAGACCTCCCTCAATGGTGGGTGCGATGTTCATTCGGCCTGTTCGATTGTTGTTTTCAGTTGGTGCAACTGGAGTTGCTGGGCGTAGAACTCCGCCTTCTCCAGTTCCCCGGACCATACGATGGAAAGCCCTTGCTGATGAACCTGCATCATCATGGTAGTGGCGATTTTTTCGTTGTATCCGAAAACCTTCATCAGCACGAAAGTGACGTAAGCCATCAGGTTCACGGGGTCGTCGTGTACGACCACGTTCCAGGTGGGCTGGGTGGAGACGTTGGTTTCGGTTTCCGTGAGGGTTGTGGTGTCGGGCATGGTTCAGACTGTGGCTGGGGCTTTGTCCTGGGCGTCGATCCACTTGTCGTGCTCCCTGATGAGATCAATGAGGCGCTCGACGGCCTCGGCTTCGGGGATGTTGAAATTTACGGCGGTTTTGCCGACGTAGAGATTGATTTTCCCGGGGGCTCCGCCGACATATCCGAAATCGGCATCTGCCATTTCCCCGGGTCCGTTGACGATGCAGCCCATGACGGCGATGCGCACGCCCTTGAGGTGGCCGGTGGCGGCGCGGATCTTCTGGGTGGTGGACTGGAGGTTGAAAAGTGTGCGTCCGCACGATGGGCAGGCGACGTAATCGGTCTTGAAAATCCTGGTTCCGGCGGCTTGCAGGATGTTGTAGGCGAGTCGCAGCGATTGGCCGGGGGCGGTTTCGCCGCGGACGAGAATTGCATCGCCGATGCCGTCGCAGAGGAGGGAGCCGATGTTCTGTGCGGCGGGAAGTAGGGCGTGGAGGAAATTGGTTTCGCCGGATGGCGGGTTGAGCGTGTCCTTGAGGAGGATGGGATGGCGGGGATCGGCCTTGAAGGCGAGCATTCGGAACGCGGGTATTGGTTCCAAGGGGACACCGTCGGCGACAGTGATGAGACGGGTTTCCGATTCGGAATTCAGTGCTGAAATGGCGGCGTCGTCGTGCGGGTTGATTTCGAGGATACGGGATTTCTCAGCGATGATCTCCGGCTTGAAATCGCCCATGTTCGCGATCTTGTGGGCGAGCGCGTTCCAGCGCTCTTGGGTGGTGAAGACACGGACGGTCTTGTCGCCGCCGAGTTCGTGACCTTGGATGGTGAGAACCGAACTGCTTCGCCTTTCGTATGAGAAGGGATCGTAGGACGGGGACAGCGGTGTGTGGTCGGATGTATCACTGGCTTTTCCGTTGAAAGCCGCAGCCAATGCCTGTGCGACCGGGATCTCGTGAATGGAGTCTTCGGTGAGGGAAACACGGATCGTGTCGCCGATGCCGTCGGCGAGTAGGGAGCCGATGCCGATGGCGGATTTGATGCGGCCGTCCTCGCCGTCGCCGGCTTCGGTGACGCCGAGGTGGATCGGATAGTTCCAATCCGACCCCTCTGCATCGAGGCGCGCGACGAGAAGGCGGTAGGCCTCGATCATCACCTTCGGATTGGAGGCTTTCATCGAGAAAACGAAATCGTGGTAGCTGTTGTCCCTTGCAATGCGGGCGAACTCCAAGGCGCTTTCGCACATGCCGAGCGGAGTGTCGCCGTAGCGGTTCATGATGCGGTCCGAGAGGGAGCCGTGATTCGTGCCGATACGCATCGCGCGGCCGAGGTCTTTGCAGAGATGGACGAGTGGGTTGAACTGTTCGCGGATGCGTTCGAGCTCCGCCTCATACTGATCGTTTGAGTATTCGCGGATTTCGAACTTTTTCTTGTCCGCGTAGTTGCCCGGATTCACGCGGACTTTCTCCACCCATTTCGCGGCTTCCATCGCGGCGTCCGGCTTGAAATGGATATCCGCGACAAGCGGCACGTTGCAACCCGCCGCGCGCACCTCGCGGGCGATGTTCTCGAGGTTGGCGGCATAGACTTTGGTCTGTGCGGTGATGCGTACGATTTCGCAGCCAGCTTCTACCAGTCCGAGAACCTCCGCAACACAGGCGGGCGTGTCGCGGGTGTCTGAGGTGATCATTGACTGCACTCGGATCGGGTTATCGCCGCCGACAGCGACGTTCCCGACCATGACTTCGCGGCTCTTCCTTCGGGAATAGCTTAGAAGATCGGGGCAATAGGTTAGGGCGGAGGTGTCGCTCATGGGCGCGGAAGGATAGACCGGAAAATTTCCGTGGGCAATGACTGGATACGGTGCGAAAATGTCTCCATGAAGATTACAATGTCGTGGGCGCGGAAAGCCGCCATGATTGCGGGGTTGCTGGTTGCAATGGGGGACGAGGGTATTGCCGGGGAATTTATCCGGGTGAAGGAGGCTGACGACTCCGCGAAGCTGCAGACGGCGCTGTTCGGTTACGAGAAGGATGGTGTGCGGGTGGATCTGATTGGTGCAATCCATCTCGCGGACAAGAAATATTACCAATTCCTCAACAAACGTTTCGAAAGCTACGGAGTTCTTCTTTTTGAAATGGTCGGAGGCGAAAATTTGGGTGGCGGCAACAAGCCGGAGGACGCTGTGGCGGCCGAGGGCGAGAACAAGCTCGCCGGATTGCGGACGCTCTACGAATCGATGGAAAAGGCGCTGGGACTGACCGGGCAGGGCTCCGAGATCGATTATTTCGCGAAAAACTTCGTTCACGCGGATCTTACGATGAAGGAGTTCGATGCACTACAGAAGGAGAGGGGCGAGTCCTTGCTGGGTTTCATGATCCAGGCAGGGATGGCGGCAGAGAAGTCGGAGAGAAATCCCGACACCTTACGCCTGATGAGGGGCATACTGACGGGGCGTTCCGATCTCGTGAAGCTGGAGGTGATGCATTCCATGGCCGAGGGGGGCGAGCAGATCGACGCGATGGCCGGGGAGAATGTGATCATCACTGACCGCAACGCGAAGTGCATGGAAGTGCTGGATCGGGAAATTGCGAAGGGCGGGAAGAAGATCGGAGTTTTCTACGGTGCAGCGCATTTTCCGGATATGGAGAAGCGGCTGCTGGAAAAGGGATTTGTAAGGGTCAAATCCCAGTGGCTCACTGCCTGGAAGGTGGCAAAGGAGTGATAAGGAGCGCGGCTTTTCAAGCCGCTATCTGACGCGCCGCCCCATCATCAATCTCCCGAACCACCTCATACGGCATCATGAGGGCGCGAAAGTTTTTATTGGAGTCTCAAGCAAGCGGCTTGAAAAGCTGCGCTCCAAATCAGGATCGCCTTTTCGTCAGCACTACCACAGCGCCGCACATCAGCAGCGCTGCGATTCCAGTAGCTAGCCCTGCTTGGATGCCTCCCGCCATCAGTGCGTAGGAGACGGCGGCGAATCCCGCTGCGATGGCTGCAAATGGAAGTTGCGAATGGATGTGTGCGGTCGGTTCGCATCCAGAGGCGATCGCGCTGACGATGGTCGTATCGGAAAATGGGCTGCAATGGTCGCCGAAGACCGCGCCGCCGAAGACCGCTCCGATAATCATGGGGATCAGAGTCGCCAATTCGTCGGGAGGGATTTGGGCGGAGGTCGCCGCCACCAGGGTCGCGGGCAATGCGAGCGGCATCAGCAAGCCCATGGTTCCCCATGAGGAGCCAGTGGCGAAGGCCATCAGAGCTCCCGCGCCAAACACGGCGAGCGGCAGCCATTGGACCCGGAAACCATCGGACAGCACCGCCGCGAGTTGCTCCCCGGCGCCCAGTGAGGAGAACACATTTCCCAGCGACCATGCGAGAATGAGGATGATTAGCGCGGGCAGCAGGTTCGCCGCGCCGTGATAGGCGGCTCCGCTGGCAGAGACGTTTCGGCCTTTCGGATACATCGCCCATGCCACCGCGAGGCCGAAGAGGCTTCCCGCGACGAGCGCATAGGGCCCGGCATCCCCGCTGAAAGCCTCGCGCCAGCCGGCCGCCGAAAGCGGATTCGTCATCGGCGAGGATAGCAGGGGAAAAGCAGCGAAAATCCCCACCACCAGCGCCAGCAGGGGGATCACCGCGTGTTTCGGGGAAGCTTCCTGTTGTTCCGTGCCGTCGCTTTCATCGGGCTTGTGTGGCAGGTAGTGGCTCATCGCCTGCGGTTGGTAGTTGAGGAAAACGGCAAGCGGAACGAGGACGAGGGTGAGCAGGCAATACGGGTTCGCCGGGATGGATTGGAAATACAGTGAGTAGGGCTCCACCGCGAAAGGAGCATCTTCCAGTCCCTGTTGGATCAGGCTCAACTGCGTCGCGATCCAGGTGGAGATGAACGCCACACAGGCCACTGGGGAGGAGGTGGAGTCCACCACCCACGCCAACCTTTCCCGGGAAACGCCCGTCTTGTCTGCCAGCGGGCGTGCGATCCGGCCCGTTAGTAGGCTGTTCGCTAGGCCGTCGAAGAAACACAGCAGGCCGATGAGATACACGCTTCCCAGTAGGCGTTTCTCAGGGGATTTTGCCTTGGAAACCAGTCGCGCGAGTATTGTGTCGAAGCCACCCGATTTCTCCAGCAAGCCTGCGAAGCCGCCTAGCAAGAGGGTGAAAACGATAGCGCCCACATGCCAGGATCCGTCGAGCGATGGGAAAATGTAATCCGCGAAGATCGCTCGCGGTGCCCCGGCGGGATTCTCGTGATGGATTAGTAAAGCGCCTGCCACTACGCCGCTCCCCAGCCCGAGCGCCGCTTGGCGGGTGATGACAATCACCGTGAGTGCGCAGAGCGCCGGCCACAGGGCAGTAATAAATCCCGGAGGGTCGAAAACCGGTAGCAATACGCTCAGCCCTAGAAGGATGATGAGAATGATGGCCTTTTTCATCGCAGTGCAGGCCAGAAGGATGCGTCTCTCTCTGGATTGTGCAATATCTGGAATCCGGAGGTATGGATTTTGGAATTTGTCACAAAAGGCACAAGAGGGATGTTGGTTCGGGCTGGGATAAGGATAGGGAGGTTTCTGGAAGAAATCGCGGAATGGAAATGAGGTTCAGATGACGAATTTTCGGATTTGTAGGGTGGAGGCTCCGAAGTTGATGAGCAGGCCGTGGCGCTTGCCGGTTGCCCTCAGGTAACCGAGGAGTTGGGCGATGTGTTCGTCGGCGATGGCTTTGGTGGCCTTCAGTTCGATGATTAGGGATTCGTTCACAAAAAGATCAGCATAATAATCCCCGAGCAATGTGCCATCTCGATCACGGACCTCGATCTGCTGCTGCTGATTGGCTTCAAAACCTCTCTTCCTAAGCCGATGCAGCAACCCGTTCTCATAAACATTCTCCCTCTGGCCGTTCCGCAGCCAGCCATGCAAATCCAGTGCTTCCGCGCGGATCAGATCACACCAATCATTCACAACCTCATCATCCAGAATCTCCATAATACGCACTCACATGTCACCGGATTGTCGGCCACGGGGCAAGCGCGAACCAGAATCCCCCTTGTGCCTCTTGTGTAGAATTCTTCAGCTCCGCTCTGGGAACTTGTGTTTCCAGATGGCCAGGGAATCGAGGATCTCTGCCGTTTTACGGGTGGGGCTGAGTTCCCAGATCAGGGGGCATTTCTCGGGGAAGAAGGGGAGTATGGAATTGTAATCCAGGGTGCCGGTGAAGGGAGTGCGGTGGTCGCGGGCGGGCCATTGGACATCGTGGACATGGCCGCCGATGATGTGTGGGGCGATGCTGGCCAGCCATTCGTGGTGATCGAGGAGGCCGAGGTTGTGCTTGAGTTGGACGTGGCCGTAATCGTGCCAGTAGCCGACCCACGGGTTGTCCTTAAAATGCTCCTGTAGCATCACCATTTCCCGCTCGTTGGGCATGTCCTCGAAGCGGGACCGCGATTCGACGGCGAGTTTCACGCCGTATTCTTCGGCTTTCGGTGCGAGTTGCTCGAGGGCTTCGATGGCGCGGCGGTAATAGAGAGGGGCGAGTTTTTCGCGCTTTTTGATGAAGGCGATTTTCTTCCTTATGTAGGAGGGCTCCCGCTGCTCTCCGGCGGCGACTGTTTTGGTGAGCGGCTTGGTGAACTTTGCGGTGTTCATCGGCGCGGAGCCCATGTGCAGGACGAGGTATTGCGCCTTGAACTCAGCGGCGAGCTCCAGGGTTTTCAGGGTCATATCCATCGCCCGCTTCCGCTCAAAGGGCCGGTGTGAGGTGTATTCGTAGGCGTCGGGGGCGTCGATCATCACCTCCACAGGGGAGGGGAAGTAGTTGTGTACGCCGGCACAGGTGAACATCCCGGCCTCGAACGCTTTCCGGATGCCGGGAAGCTTGGCGACAGTCATCCCGTGGGAGAGCTCGATGTTGGGAAACCCGAGTTCGAGTATTTCCTGAATCATCGCCTCGCCCTCGGTGTGGCGGGAGTTGTTCCAGCAGGTGGAGAAAGCAAGCACGCTGAAACATTAAATTTTAAACTTTAAACTTCAAGGAAGAGCCGTCGTTCGGACTCTTTTTTGAGATTTAGAATTTAAAGTTTAGAGTTTTTTCCATCAGTGATTAACCGGCGCGGACTCGGCTTCTCCTGGCGCGGCGCGGGGGAAGCGGATGTTTTCCACAAGCTCCTTGATGTGTTTCGGCGTAGCCGGGGTGAAGTGGGATACGATAAATGCTACGGCGAAGTTCAGCAGCATGCCGATGGTGCCGATGCCTTCGGGTGAGATGCCGAAGAGGTAATCGGCGGGGGTTCCTTTTCCGAGACCGGGGAGGCCGAACTGGAAGTAGATGATGTATAGCAGGGTGAAGCTGATGCCGCAGACCATGCCGGAGATGCCGCCGTATTTATTGATGCGTTTGAAGAAGATACCCATGAGAAGGGTGGGGAAGAATGAGGATGCGGCGAGTCCGAAGGCGAAGGCGACGGTTTTGGCGACGAATTCGGAGGGCGGATTGATCGCGAAGAAACTTCCGACGACGAGGGCACCGAAAGAGGCGATGCGCGCCCATCTCATCTCTTCCTTATCGGTGAGGTCGGGCTTGATGATTTTTTTCATCAAGTCGTGAGAGATGGCGGTGGAGAGGACGAGGAGAAGGCCGGCGGCAGTGGAGAGTGCGGCGGCGATACAGCCCGCCATGAGGAGGGCGATGACCCATTTGGGTGTGTTTCCCATATGGGGGCTGGCCATGACCATCATATCCGCACCGAACCAGAGCTCGTTGGGGTTGTTGGTGGCAATTTCATTTTTGACGAGGCGCTGGCCGTGGTCGCCGCGTTCGGCTTCATCGCCTGAGCCGTTGAAGCTTGGCGTTTTGCCCGCAAAGACCGCGTTGTCTTTTTTGGATTCTGATTTTCCTTTGCCGAAGTATTGAATTTTTCCGTCGTTATTTTTATCGACCCAAGCGAGTTGTCCGGTGGTTTCGAAATCTTTCATCCACTGAGGGGCGTCGGCGTAGGAGGTGTCGTGAAGTTTTTCGATGAGGTTGACGCGAGCGAAGGAGCCGACGGTGGGGGCGGTGAGGTAGATGACGGCGATGAAGGAGAGGGTCCAGTAGGCGGATTTCCGGACGGCTTTGACGTCTTTGACGGTGAAGAAACGGACGATGACGTGGGGCAGTCCGGCGGTGCCGCACATGAGGGCGGCGGTGATGCAGAACATGTCGATGGTGCTGAGCGAGCCGTCGGTGTATTGTGCAAAGCCGAGTTCGGTGTTGATGTTGTTGAGTTTCTCGAGGAAGGGGACTGATCCGTCCGCACCCTGGTAGTCGCCAATGAAGCCGAGCTGGGGAATGACGTTTCCGGTGAGCGTCATGGCGATAAAGACCGCCGGGAGAGTGTAGGCGAAGGCCATGACGGTGTATTGGGCGACCTGGGTGTAGGTAATGCCTTTCATGCCGCCGAGGCCGGCGTAGAAGAAGACGATGGAGCCTCCGATAATAACTCCCAGCCAGATTTCTATGCCAAAGAGCTGAGCGAAGACGATGCCTACACCACGCATTTGACCCATGATGTAGGTGAGGCAGATGAAGATGGCGCAGATGACGGCGACGAGGCGGGCGGTTTGTGAGTAGTAGCGATCACCCACGAAGTCGGGGACGGTGGCTTTTCCGAATTTGCGGAGGAAGGGCACCATGAGAACGGTGAGGAGGACGAATCCGCCGGTCCAACCCATCAGGAAGCGGGAGCCGTCATAGCCAGAAATGGAGAGCGAGCCTGCCATGGAGATAAAGGTGGCGGCGGACATCCAGTCGGCGGCGGTGGCCATGCCGTTGGTGAGGGGGGAGACGCCGCCACCGGCGGTGTAGTATTCCTTGGTGGAACCCGCGCGGGATCTGATGGCGATGAAGATGTAGGCGGCGAAGGAGAGGCCAATGAAGAGGAAGTTCCAGGCGTTTTGGGACATATTTTTTACTTCTGGGAAGGTAGAGAGGCTGAAGAAGCTGAGAAATTTTTCGATCTATCTTTCGAGGTTCTTGTCGAGTCTTGCCATGACGTTGGCGTAAGCGATGAGGATGAGGACAAAGATGATGATGGAACCTTGTTGAGCCATCCAGAATCCAAAGGGGGCGTTGCCGATTTTTGGAAAGTTCTCATCCAGCCAAGTGCGGAAAAGAATGCCGCATCCGAAGGAGGCGAGGAACCAGATCGAGAGTAAGATGAGGACCCACTTGATGCTTTGTGACCAGTAATCTCGTTTCGCTTGTTCGGTGGGAAGTTTGCTCATGGGGAAAGGGTTTGGGGCTTCCAAAAGTGTCTAAACGCCAGCTCATGCCGTGGAAAGAATATTTCTCCATGGGCTTAGAAACCGCAACCGTAGAGCGGATTCAGCGATCTTGCTGAGCCTCCCACACCGCCCGGGCTCCAGCGAGATCTCCGAGGGCGCTGCCGACGGATTTGAAGAGAGTGATTTCGTCATCTGAGGTGCGCTTTGGCGCTTCGCCGCGGCACAGCATGGCGAGATCGCCGAGGATATGTTCGGGGTTGATTTTCCCTTCGGCGATCGGGATGAGGATTTCTCCGGCTTCTCGGAAGCAGTTGGTTTTGCTGTCGACCCAGACCTTTGCGTTTTCGACCAGCGCGCTATCGCATTCGCTATGCTCCGGGTGGTGGTTGCCGAGGAAATCGGTATGAGTGCCGGGTTTCACCCATGCGCCATGCACCAGGGGTTGCGGGGAGTTGGTGGCGCAGACGATCAGGTCGGCGCTGGCACAGCCGGTTTCGATGTCGTCGATAGAAGTGATTTCCAGTTCGGGTCTGTCCTGTCCGAGTTCCTTCGCGAGCTGGTTGGCTTTTTCAGCATTGCGTCCCCAGATGCGGATCCGTTTCAGGGGGCGGACGCTGGCATGGGCGTCGATCAGGAAGGGGGCGAGGCGGCCGGTGTTGATCAGAAGCATTTCTTCCGAATCCACGCGTGAGAGGAAGCGGGAAGCCAGGGCAGAGACGCCAGCGGTGCGGCGGTAGGTGACGGAGGTCCCATCAACCAAGGCGAGTGGGGCGCCGTTTTTCCGGTCGAAGAGAAGGATCTGGGCGTAGACTGTCAGATCCGGTGCTTGGTTTTCGGGAAAGTAGGTGAATGCTTTTAGTGCGATCACTTCGTCGTTCCACGCAGGGAGCATCGCGAAGGCATCGTGACCGGGGCCTTCGGGAGCCAGCGGCATCAACTGCCGGGGCGGCATGGTGAAATCGCCACCGAAGGTCGAAGCGAGGGTTTCCAGGAAATCGGGATAACTTAGAGTTTGGTGAACTTGGTCTGCGGTGAAAATTTTCATGATGCGGTCTGATCAGGGATCAAATGGGCAAGGAGTTCAAGAGTTGGTATGTTCCATTGCTGGAAATAAGGAGAAGGGTGTTTCCTAACCCCTTTCTATCAAGCGGAGTCTTCTCTGCCTATCCTCCGCAAAGGGCTTGGAAAGACCCTTCTCCTTAAAAATAGGGAGCCGATCTCGATGCAGGCAAGCGTGTGGCCGAGGGTTTGCTCGGGGGGCAAGTTCACGTCGGCCCGCCAATGAGTATCGAGTGCCGGAGCATACTGCTGAAACGTTTGAAGGATTAGGGATGAGCGGACAGGCTTGCATTGATAACGTCTCAGCTTCAATTTTCCATCCATGAGCGAACAAAAACCGCCGCTGCCATTTGTCTTCTGGATCATCTGGTTCGCGATCTTGAACGGGCTGTTCATTATTCTTTTCTTTGCGGCGGGCGGAATTCCCGAGGGATCCAACACGGGCGAAGTACCGGTTCCGCTTCTGCTGGTTGTCATGGCGCTCGCAGCCGGCTCGATGGGGATACGTTTCCTACTGATCCCGAAGATTGCGGATCTTGCGAAGCTTTTGCCTGCGATGATCATCGGCTTGGCGTTGGCGGAAGGGATCGGCATCCTGGGCATGTTTGCCATCTCGAAGGATCTGCCGGAGACGCAGATCGCCCTTTTCGTGACATCCGTCTCCGCGGTGCTGAGCTATGCGCCGTTTTATGTGCACTCTCTCGAGGAGCGGTGGAGAATGCGCTGAATTCCGAGTGCTAGCGGCTTGCAATGAACGGGCGGATGCGGTCACTCTGCGTCCCTCATCATGTCCAAAGAAAAGACCGCCATCACCCCGACCCGAGAGCAGGATTTCCCCGAGTGGTATCAGCAAGTCATCAAAGCCGCCGACCTCGCGGAAAACTCCGAAACCCGCGGATGCATGGTGATCAAGCCGTGGGGCTACGGGATTTGGGAGTTGATCCAGCAGCAGCTCGACCGCCGTTTCAAGGCGACCGGGCACCAGAACGCCTATTTCCCCATGTTGATCCCGCTATCCTATTTGGAAAAAGAGGCGGAGCACGCAGAGGGTTTTGCGACTGAATGCGCGGTGGTCACGCACCATCGCCTTGAGGCGGTGAAGGACGAGGAGACTGGCAAAACCAAGATGCTCCCGACCGGCGAGTTGGCGGAACCCTACGTGATCCGTCCGACCTCGGAGACGATCATCGGTTCGGCTTTTGCTCGTTGGGTGCAGTCCTACCGCGATCTTCCGTTGCTCATCAATCAATGGGCGAACGTGATGCGCTGGGAGATGCGCCCGAGGCTTTTCCTGCGAACTGCGGAGTTCCTCTGGCAGGAAGGCCACACGGCGCATGAATCCAAGGACGAGGCAATTGTCGAAACCCGGATGATTCACCGGCTCTATGAGGAGTTCCTGAGGGATCACCTCGCCATCCCCGTCGTTCCCGGTGAGAAATCCGAGAACGAGCGTTTCCCCGGTGCAGATATGACCCTGACCATCGAGGCGATGGTGCAGGACAGGAAGGCAATCCAGGCGGGGACTTCGCATTACCTCGGGCAGAATTTTTCAAAGGCGCAGAACATTAGTTTCGCGAGCCGCGAGGGCGGCCAGGAATTCGCTCACACCACCTCATGGGGGGTTTCCACACGGCTCATCGGCACGCTGATCATGGCGCATTCGGACGATGATGGCCTGATGCTGCCGCCGCGCGTCGCTACCCAGCAGGTGGTGATTATTCCCGTGACGCCGAAGGAAGACACCCGGGAAGCGGTGCTCGCCGCATGCCATGCGCTGGCGGAAACCCTGAGCTCCACCAAGTCCTACCACGGCGATCCGATCCGTGCCTTCGTGGATGCACGGGATCTCCAGGGGGGGCAGAAGAAATGGGAATGGGTAAAAAAGGGCGCCCCCATCCGGATCGAGATCGGCCCGCGCGACATCGAATCCCGCAAGGTCTGTCTGCAGCGGCGCGACAAGGCTCCGACCGAGAAGTCGTTCATGGACAAGGAGGAGTTCATCCAAATCGCACCCGACATTCTCCAGGAAATCCACGAAAACATGCTCTCTCGCGCGCTGGAATTTCGCGATGCGAACATTTCCGCCTGCAACGAAGCCGCGGCCTTCGACTCGCATTGGGACAAGGAGAACCCCGGCTGGCTGGCGACCCCATGGGCGGGCACCCCGGAGGAGGAGGAGGCGCTTTCCAAGCAGCACAAGATCACCATCCGCTGCCTGCCGCTGGCGGATGCGGGGCTCCCGGAAGGCTTGCTTTCAGAGGTCGGCGACAAATGTTTCCTGACCGGAAAACAAAGTAGCTCCGTCACCCTATGGGGACGGAGCTACTAAACAAAACACCTCTGACAGGAGGATGGGGGGAAGTTCGTGTTGCGAACGACTCCAATCTAACCGGGTAACGGTCCAGCGATATTACGTGATCGCGTGTTTTTCGTAAAAAAATCCGGTCAGGAGGCAACGGTGACGACCTTGGTCTTGGCCCATTGGTCGCCCAGCCTACGGAGTCCGCCCGGCTTGCCGTTGTTGATCAGCATGATGATCAGCTCAACAAGTGGAAGGAAGGGGACGGCCATGCTGATGTTGCGGACGAGTCCGGAGTTCCAATCCCCGGAGAGGGATTTCCCGCTTTCGGTTACGGCGCGGAGATTGAGCACTTTTTTGCCGATACTTTGCCCGTCCAGGAACGGAAGCGAATCGCGGGTCAGCAGGTATGCCACCTGAACCGCATAGCCAAGTCCTCCGACGAGCCGGTTGGCGGCGTATGCTGCCGCCGAAGCTATCAGGACGTCGATCAGTGCGGCGCCGATCCGTTGGCCGAGGGACGCTTCGCCTGCGGTGGCGGGCACAACGGCGGGCGGCTGTTCCTGGGGTGTCGACTCTGCCGGTGATTGCGTGACTTCGCTTTGCTGTTCCTCTTCCATGGGGACGCGTATACGAAATTTCATGAAGCAGGTCGAGACGGTTTTGATGGGAATTTTACGAGCCGGCCTCGACAAGTGCGTGATTTCGTCTATGTGTTTGATTATGAAATGGTTGGGTGCAGCATTGATGTTTACGGGCATATCCGTTGCGGACATGCAGGCACAGAAAACTGGGACGACCGGACTGAACACGGACAGTCTCTTCTATTTTCCGACCCGCGACGAACCTGCGACTCCGGCCAAATGGGGTTTCAAGTATGATAATATTGATTTCGTTTCAACAGATGGGACGAAGCTGCACGGCTGGTTCATGCCTGCTAGGGGGGAACTGGCAAAAGGAACCGTGGTTTTTTCTCACGGCAATGCGGGTTCGATCGGGCACCATCTTGGTTTCGTGATGTGGTTGGTGGAGGCCGATTACCAGGTGTTCATGTATGACTACCGGGGGTTCGGAAAATCCGGAGGTAAACTGGATCGTCACGGGATGGTGGAGGATGTGAAAGGCGCCTTCGCCTACGTCGCGGGACGGAAGGATGTGGATGCGGGCAAGCTCATTTCCTACGGCCACAGCCTTGGTGGGGCGAAATCGGTTACCGCTATTTCGGAAAAACACGTCAAGGGGCTCAGGGCGATCGTGATCGACGGGACCTTCGCGTCCTATCAGTCGATGGCTAGGCTGGTCGGTGGAGATCTTGCAGCAAAACTGATCTCGGATGATTTTTCCCCGAAAGGATGCATCGCGATGATCAAGGATACCCCTTTGCTGGTGGTTCATGGGGATAGGGACCAGGTGGTTCCCATCGCGCAGGGCAAGGAGCTGTTTGAGCTGGCGAATGAGCCGAAGACGCTGTTCGAGGTCAAGGGCGGCAGCCATGGCGATTCACTGGCACGCGATGAGGGCGCCTACCGGAAGCGGATGCTCGCGTGGCTCGAAGGGGTGATGTGAAATCCAGAATCGCATCTGATCCAATCACCGACAGGGGAATCCGAGGTGAAAGGTATGATGCCCCCCGTCCCGAATGGCAGGCGGACGCCGCCGGGTGGGTTCCTGCCGAAGCGTTTTTTACAAATGCTTCGACAAAATGAAACGTAACCTTGCCGGCTGCTCCCTTGGGTGTGGAAATTTTCGGTTTTCGAGAATTCGAAAAACAAGAGAATAAAAGATAGATTATTATTGTAATTGCGTGGGGAGTTCGTGAGCATGCGGTGTCAGGTTGACTCGTGAAGTCAGTCTGATGCCGACCAACGTCATGAAAAGAACCCTTCTACCACTCCTGCTAACTACCCTCGTTCTACCTCAGATCGCACGGGCTCAGTCCACGATTACCGCACCGTCAACTCCATCCGCGGAAGCGGAAGACGTTCCGCTCAAGGGCGAGGAAGTCGCGATCCTGACCGATGCGCCGAACGTTCCGCCGCCGATCACCCGCAAGCATCCGACCAATGTGAAGGTCGAGATCGAGGTCACCGAGGTGGTCAAACGGATGGCCGACGGTGTGGATTACACCTTCTGGACTTTCGGCGGCAGCGTCCCCGGCAAGTTCATCCGGGTGCGTCAGAATGATGTGGTGGATTTCACTCTTAAAAACCACCCGACGAGCAAGATGCCTCACAACATCGACCTTCACGCCGTGACCGGACCTGGTGGTGGCGCGAAAGCGACCTTCACCGCTCCCGGCCATCAGACGAATTTCTCGTTCAAGGCGCTCAACCCCGGTCTCTTCATTTACCACTGCGCCACCGCACCTGTCGGGATGCACATCGCCAACGGCATGTATGGCCTGATCCTCGTTGAGCCGAAGGAAGGCATGGCAAAAGTGGACAAGGAGTTCTACGTTGTGCAGGGCGACTTCTACACCACCGGAAAATACGGTGAAGCCGGACTCCAAGGCTTCAACATGGAAAAGGCGATTGCAGAAAACCCAGACTACGTCGTTTTCAATGGTGCAGTCGGTTCTCTCACCGGGGAAAAAGCGCTTAAAGCGAGCGTCGGTGAAACCGTACGACTTTTCGTAGGCAACGGTGGCCCGAACCTCGTCTCTTCCTTCCACGTGATTGGTGAGATCTTCGACCGCGTCTATCAAGAAGGCGGAAGCCGCTACAACGAGAACGTCCAGACCACCCTCGTGCCCGCCGGCGGATCGACCATCTGTGAGTTCAAGCTCGATACCAAAGGCGACTTCATCCTTGTCGATCACTCAATCTTCCGTGCTTTCAATAAGGGAGCACTGGGGATTCTCAACGCCGACGGTGAAGGTGATTTGTTGGTCTTTTCCGGTCAGAAGAAAGACGAGGTTTACCTGCCAGAAGGTGGCGCGATCCAGACGATTCCCTCCAATACCAAGGCCGCCCCTCCCGCCGCCAACAAAGAGGAACGCATCCTTGCCGGTCTGAACGTCTATGGTCGTAACTGTGCCGCTTGTCACATGCCCACCGGAACCGGCGTTCCCGGTGCATTCCCTCCCTTGGTCAAGTCTGACTACCTCAATGCTGACGTGGATCGATCCATCGGTGCCGTGCTCCACGGCCTGCAAGGTGAAGTCACCGTCAATGGCAACAAGTTCAACAGCATCATGCCCACTCTTGGACTCAACGACGAAGACGTCGCCAATGTCCTGACCTACGTCTACTCCGTCTGGGATAACTCCGGAGTCGAAGTCAAACCTGAGCAAGTTGCGAAAGTCCGCGCTGCGAAGAAATAGCAGCACACGTCCGTGAAAATCCAAGCACTCCTCCTTTCCCTGCTCACCGGCCTGACATTGGCCGGTGAGATCCCCGCCGATATGGCGCGGGTCGAGGGCGGGGAGTATGTGCCGATGTTCGGCGAAATCAGCAAGCCGCGAAAGGTCGAGACCTTCTTGATCGATCGCCGGCCGGTCACCAACGCGGAATTTCTCGCCTTCGTCCGAGAGCATCCGAAATGGCAGCGTTCGAACGTGGGCAAGCTCTTCGCAGATCAGGGTTACCTTTCCCACTGGGCAGGTGATCTGGAGTTGGGGGAAAACGCTCCACCGAATGCCGCCGTGGTTCGCGTTTCCTGGTTCGCCGTACGCGCCTATCTGAAGAACATCAACAAACGCCTCCCACGCGAAGACGAGTGGGAATTCGCCGCCCGGGCCGATGCCACCCAGGCCGATGCCAGCAAGGATCCCGTTTTCCTCGCCCGCATCCTTAAATGGTATGGACAGCCTTCACCTGTCCGACTGCCTGACGTCGACACCTTACTCGTCGATATCCACGGTGTCGTCGGACTCCACGGTAACGTTTGGGAGTGGGTTGTTGATTTCAACAACCAGATGGTCACCGGTGCCGCACGCAGCGATTCCACGCTCGACCGTGCTCTCTTTTGTGCCGGCGGTGCCGTCAATGCCACCGACGCGGCCAACTACGCCGCCTTCATGCGCTATGCCTTCCGCTCCAGTCTCGAAGGAAACTACACGACAACAAACCTCGGTTTCCGCGGCGCACGCGATGCCGAACTCACTGAACCAACACCATGAAAACACCAGCCATTTTCCTATCCCTCTGTCTCGCCGTTGCCGCCGCTGAAGAAGGTGCCACCGCGGTAGAAAAAAAATCATGCTGCGCTAAAAAGGAAGCCTCCGTCGAAGCGGAAGGATCGGTCTATCAACTCGACGCCAAGTGGACCAACCAGCATAACAAGGAAGTCAGCCTCGCCGACTTCAAAGGCAAGCCGGTCCTTCTCACCATGGGCTACGCCAGTTGCAAATATGCCTGCCCGCGACTCTCCGCCGACCTGATGGCCATCGAGCGCGAACTCACCGACGATCAGAAAAAGCAGGTCAACATCGTTTTCGTATCCATCGATCCGGAGCGTGACACGCCGGAGAAACTGGCTGCGTTCTTCAAGGAGCGGAGTGTGGATCAGACCCGCTGGTCCGGTCTCCGTGGAAGTCAGGACTCCGTGCTTGAACTCTCCGTGGCCATCGGCACCCGCTACCGCCAGTTGGAAAACAGCGACTTCGCCCACTCGAACCGCATCAGCCTGATCTCGCCCGAGGGTGTGATCATTCACAACCAGGAAGGTCTCGGAACGGATCCCGCAGAAATGCTGACAGCACTTCGCAAGGTTCTGGATGCATCTGAAAGCAACAAGGCGGAGTGAATCCCGCTGCCAGTGCTGAACTCGCCTGCAAATTCTAATCGACCACCATGCCCTCTGCGTTTCCTTCGTGTCTAAATAAAGAAAGATTTGTAGTTTATTCTTGAAGTCCATTCGGATGGTGACGAGAATCTAGAAACGAAAGCAGGGGATCGTCCTTGTGAAATCCTAAGTAAAATAATCACTGCCATGATTGCCCCTGCCCATCGCGCTCCGGATCTTTTCTCTGAGCGTCCTTTCCTTGTCTTCTGGGAAGTCACCCGCGCCTGCGCGCTCGCCTGCCAGCACTGTCGTGCCGAAGCACAACCCCAGCGCGATCCCAACGAACTCGACCAAGCCGAAGCTTTCGCCTTGGTCGATCAACTCGCCGAACTGAAACCGCCCATGCTCATCCTCACCGGCGGCGATCCACTGATGCGCAGGGATGTCCTGAAAATCGCCCGCCGCGCCACTGATGCGGGGATGCGCGTCGGCCTCAGCCCATCCGGCACCGCCCGGCTCATCAACTTCGATTTCCACTCCATCCGCGAGTCCGGCATCGAGCGGATTTCGCTCAGCCTCGACGGTGCCTGCGAGGAAACGCACGACCGTTTTCGTGGCGTGAAAGGCACCTTCGCCCGCACCGTCCAGGCCGTGGAAATGGCGCGCGAGGCCGGCCTTTCCGTCCAAATCAACACCACCCTCACCCGCTCGAACGTAGCGGAGTTTCCCGCCTTCCGAGATCTCATGTTCAAGCTCAAGCCCGCGATGTGGAGCGTCTTCGTGCTCGTTCCCACCGGTCGTGCCCAAGCGAATGAAGTCCCGCATCCCGAGGATCTCGAAGAAATTTTCGAACAGATGGCAGACCTCGTCGGGAAAGCGCCGTTTGCGATCAAAACCACCGAGGGTCACCACTTCCGCCGTGTCCTCGCCCAGCGTGGAAAAGGCGGAAACAAAGGTCGCCAGGGGATGCGCTCGCCACTCGGGATCCGCGATGGCCGTGGCGTGATGTTTATTTCCCACACCGGCGTCGTCAGCCCCAGCGGCTTTCTTCCCTTCGCGTGTGGCAATGTCCGTGACCGTCACCCGGCCGATATTTACCGCTACCAACCGCTCTTCGTCAGTCTACGCGATTCCGATGCCCTCGGTGGAAAATGCGGACGCTGCGAATTTCGGGAAATCTGCGGAGGCTCCCGCGCCCGCGCCTACGGCGTAAGCGGCGATGCCTTTGCCGAAGATCTCTCTTGCTCATACCAACCTGAACGACAATACAAATGATCAATATCACTCGACTCTGGACTGGAGAAGCCCAACCCGCCGATGACCTGCGCTACGGCCAGGGCCAGGATTCCGCACCGAACTCGCGCGCGCGAAAACCCATCGTTGTCTGGAACATCACTCGCACCTGCAACCTTCGCTGCGTCCATTGCTACTCGGACTCAATGGCGCAGCAGTATCCCGGTGAATTGAACTGGGAGCAAATGCAGGAAGTGGTCAATGACCTGGCAGCATACAAGATTCCATCCCTTCTTCTTTCCGGCGGAGAGCCCCTCATCCATCCCCGATTTTTCGACCTCGTTGATTACGCCACAGAGCAAGGACTGAAGCTCACTATTTCCACCAACGGCACGCTCATCACTCCGGAAAAGGCAGCCCGTCTTAAAGAGGCGAATGTCGCCTACGTCGGCATCTCGCTCGATGGCATCGGTGCGATCCACGATGAATTCCGGGGCAAAAAGGGTGCCTTCGATTCCGCCGTGAAAGGCTTCCGAAACTGCGAAGACGTCGGTCAGAAAACCGGCCTGCGGATGACTCTGACGAGACACAACGTCGCCAATATCGACGGGATTCTCGATTTCATCGAAGAACAGGACATCCAGCGCACCTGCTTCTATCACCTCGTCCCCGCCGGACGCGGCAGTGAGCTCCAGGTACTCGATCCCGCTGAGTCGCGCCTCGCCATCGACACCATCATCAAACGCGTCGAACACTGGGACAAAACCAACCAGAACCGCGAAGTCCTGACCGTCACCCAACCCGCCGATGGTGCCTACCTCCTCCACCGCATGGAGCAGGAAAATCATGCGAACCTCGCCCAGGCACGCCAGCTCCTCGAGTGGAACGGCGGTGGTGCGACCAGCTCCGGACGCGCCGTTTCCAATATCGACACCCAGGGCAACGTGCATCCCGACCAGTTCTGGCAGGACGTGCAACTTGGTAACGTCAAGAAGACCCCGTTCTCCACCATCTGGGAAGGCGGCAATCCTCTTTCCGCGCCGCAGCTTGAGGAAATCCGCTCTGTCGGGAGCCTCACGGCCGAACAACGCCAGACACTGATGCACGGCCGCTGCGCCGGATGCAAATGGTTCGATATCTGCGGTGGCGGCTTCCGCACCCGCGCCGCCTTCGCCAACGGCGACCTCTGGGGCAGCGATCCCGCATGCTATCTCAGCGATGCAGAGATTGGCGCTGAGGCTGCCATCTGCTAGGAAATGAACGTGAATCTTACTCGCGTCGCCACCGAGCCTTTCCGACTGTTTTTCCCACTCGGGATACTCGGTTCCGTAATCGGCGTGCTGATGTGGCCCGCGTTTTTCCACGGCTGGATCGGGTTCTATCCGCTGGAAGCGCACGCCCGCATGATGGTGCTCGGCTTCGGCGGATGTTTCATCACCGGCTTCCTAGTGCATAGACAGATCTAAATCGTCGCTCTTTTTCGGTTTTTTGACTTGTACTTTTACAAATTACGGTTTCGTTAGGTGATGCCAAACAAAAAGCATCATATCAAGCTGACCCCGGATGAGCG
>CAJQKQ010000009.1 GCA_905478925.1 uncultured Verrucomicrobiales bacterium | reverse complement strand
GGGCAAGAAACAAGGTAGAGGCGCTTTTCATCGAAACCCTAGAACGCCAGGAGCGGGAATCGTAGCTGTCGCGTCCCGCAGCAGGCCGTGATCATGGCGTCCCGCCGTGATTCACCGCCCGCCACACCGGACAACCCGCCCCCATTTCCACACCCTTCCGGTATCCCGCCAGCCTGCGCCGGGATTCTTCCGCCAGCGCCCTCCGCACCTCCCGCCGCTCACCTTTGACCCGCGCAATGTGCATGTGGTCGTAAGAAGTCGTCTGATGTCGCAACCACGCGATTGTCGCCGCCTCGGCACGCTGTTCGATGGGAATACGTTTCGTCCGCGCAACCGTCCCGCTACCAACCGGAACCGCATGCGCCGCGATCAACTCCGCCATTTTCTCCTCCAAATCCGCATAGTCCGCATGGAAGGAAAGGAAGTCCCTCACCGCCCCCGCGAAATCCTCCGCGTATACCTCCTCCTGTTTCGCCCGTCGTTTCCTGCCCGCCTCCAGCTTCTTCGCGTAGGCGGGATCCTCCCGCTCGGCATCAAGCTCGGCGCGCAGAGACTCGATGCTGGACCCCGGAGCCAGCACGCCTTTGGAGATCCACCGCTTCTTGTACCACGACTTCACCACCCAGTGCGGTCCCGCCTTCTTCACCCGCCGCGTCAGCCCCGCATCCCCCGGCGGCAGCAGCGCCCAGCCCACAGGGATCTTCATCTCCTTCTTCTGAAAGGTCTCCACATAACCTTCCCGCTCCGCCCACTTCACATCCATCGTCTCCACGTTTGCCATCGGGGAAAATCAAAACCACACTGCCCGAGAAACACAACACACAACCCCAGTCTTCCACTGATCACTGATCACTCGGCACTTTTCACTTCTATGAACCCCTCCCTAGCCATCATCGGCGGCTCCGGCCTCTACGAAATCGACTCACTCGAAGTCATCGAACGCCACAGCCTCATGACCCCTTTCGGCGACACCTCCGACGACATCATCGAAGGCACCCTCTCCGGACGTAGCGTTTTTTTCCTCCCCCGCCATGGCAAAGGCCACCGCCTTCTCGCTCATGAGATCAACCACCGCGCCAACATCTGGGCACTGCGCACTCTCGGCGTGCGATGGGTGGTTTCCGTCACCGCCGTCGGCTCACTGAAACAGGAACTCGCACCCCGCGATGTCGTCGTCCCGGACCAACTCGTCGATCGCACCGGCCGCGCTCACGAGCATACTTTTTTCGGAAACGGCATCGCCGCCCATGTCGGCTTCGCAGATCCCTACAGCGATGAAATGCGCAAGTACCTCATCGCCGCCGCAGCAAAGCACACCGATCGCCACCACGACGGCGGCACCTACGTCTCCATGAACGGCCCGGCCTTCTCCACCCGCGCGGAGTCGAATATGCACCGCTCCCACGGCTTCGATCTCATCGGCATGACCAACGCCCCAGAAGCTCGCCTCTGCCGCGAGGCCGAGATCGCCCTCGCCACCCTCTGCCTCGTCACCGACTACGATTGTTGGAAAACCGATGAAGCCGCCGTCGATGTCGCCGCCGTGGTCGCGAACCTCCATGCGAACTCCGCACTCGCAAAGGACATCATCAAAAGCCTCATCCCGACCCTGCCGACCGAGGCGAATTGGCCGGAGCACCGCTCCCTCGATACCGCGATACTCACTCCGGTCGGCAACTGGCCATCGAAGACGACCCAGAAACTCAAGCCCATCCTCGGCAGATTTCTGTGAGCGGATAATTGGAATGCGCAGCACCCGGGGAGACTCCCATTCCCATGAAAGCATTGCTCCTGCTCATTGCCCTCGCCGCTCCGCTCTTCGCCGGCTTCGACCACTCGCACACCCTGTTCACAGATGTCCTGAAGAAACACGTGAAGGGCGATGGCTTCGACTACGCCGGCCTCAACAAGAACCCCGACAAACTCGGGGCCTACCTCGTCGCTCTTTCGAAAGTTCCCCACTCTGATTTCAGTGAATGGAATCCCGACCAGCGAAAAGCCTTCCTAATCAACGTCTACAACGCATCCACCCTCAAGCTAATCATCGATAACTACCCCTTGAAAAGCATCAAGGACGCCGGCAGCCCTTGGAAACAGAAACGGGTGAAAGTTTTCGGCGACGCCGTCAGCCTCGACCACATCGAGCACGAGTTACTCCGCAAGAATTTCTTGGATCCCCGCATCCACTTCGGAGTCAACTGTGCCTCAGTGGGTTGCCCGGCGCTCCGTTCGGAGGCGTTCCAGGCATCGAAGCTCGATGCCCAGCTCGACGAGCAAGCGCGGAAATTCCTCAGTGACTCCTCAAAGAACAGCGTCGATGCGAAAGGCGGCGTTCTCCATCTCTCCTCCATCTTCGATTGGTTCAAAGGGGATTTCGTAAAGAAGTCCGGATCGGTCGAGAAATTCATTGCCCCGTATCTCAGCGAAGCGGATCGCAAAGCGGTTCTCAGCGGAAAGCTGAAGGTGAAATACACGGATTATGATTGGAGCCTGAACAAGCCCTAGCCACCATCACACAAGCTTGCAGGCACTCACCCTCATCGTAATGACCCGCCTGCCCCGGGAGGGCAGGAACAAAACCCGGCTCATCCCTGCTCTGGGAGCAAAGGGGGCGATGGTTTTTCACGACCGCTTGGCGCGGCACGCCATCGGCCGCGCCTCGTCCTTCTGCATGATGGGAAAAGGCAGAAATCTGAGGATCTGCCTCGAGGGAGGCACCCCAATCGAAGGGAAATCGTGGCTCGGCGATGACAGCCTCGACTGCCGGGAACAGTCGGACGGTGATCTCGGGACGCGGATGCGAATCGCCTCGGAAGATGCTTTCGCCGACGGCGCGGAGAAGGTCGTCATCGTCGGCACCGATTGCCCAAGCATCAACGAAAGTATCCTGCACGAGGCGAAGCAACTACTTGATAGCAACGACCTCGTTTACGGCCCAGCCCTCGACGGCGGATATTATCTCGTCGGCATGCGCAAGCCGTCTCCGGCGGTTTTCGATGGTATCTCATGGGGAGGCGAAAACGTCCTCAGCCAATCCCTCGACGCCGCAAACCTTGCAGGCTTGAAGACCGCGTTGCTCAATCCCTTGCCCGACGTGGATCATCCGCAAGACCTACCGGCGGCGGAGCAAGCATTGCGGATCGGCTCCAGCGTTTCAGTGATCATCCCGACTTTCAACGAAGCGCCACGCATCGCGGAAACTCTCGCTTCCATTTCCCAATCCGCCCCCCACGAGATCATCGTCGCCGACGGGGGCAGCACGGATGGCACCCGAGAAATCGCAGGCGAAATGGGTGCCCGTGTCATATCTGCAGCCAAGGGACGGGGCTCCCAGATGAACCATGGAGCCGAGACCGCCACCGGCGAATTCCTGCTTTTTCTCCACGCCGACACCATCCCGCCTGACAATTTCCCACACATCATAGCCAACACCCTCAACCGCCCGAATACCGCTGCAGGTGCCTTCCGCTTCAAGCTCAGCGGCGACATGGGCGCTTCCCCACTCATCGAAGCGCTGGTCAACCTGCGCTGCCGGTTCTTCGGAACTCCCTACGGCGATCAGGGAATTTTCATCCGTCGCGCGATATTCCACCAAATCGGAGGCTTTTCCAATCTGGAGGCCATGGAAGACCTGTATTTCATCCGCAAGGCGCGGAACGCCGCAAAAATCCGTATCGCCCGAGAATCCGTCCTCACTTCCCCGCGCCGCTGGCAGCAAAGTGGGTTAATCCGCACCTTTCTCCGCCACCAACTGATGTTCCTGTTTGACCGAATCGGCATCCCAGATCGCCTTATTTCCCAGCTTCGGCAGTGAATTTCCAAAGCAGGAATCACAATGGCTGATTTTTCTTCGTGACCCCCTCCGCCTGCCCGCCTAGAACCCGTTCACACCAATGGCAGGCAAGCTCACTTATCAGCAAGCAGGAGTCGATACGCGGAAGGCCGCGGCGCTCGTCGGAGACATCAAAGGGCACGTGAAACGCACCCAGCAAAACCGCAAGCTCCTCGGAGCCTTCGGTCTTTTTGCTGCCTGCTACGACCTTTCAGAATACGACCAACCCGTCATCGTCACCGGCTGCGACGGCGTCGGCACCAAGCTCGAACTGCTCCTGGAGCACGACATGCTGGAAACGGCGGGCAAGGATCTCGTCGCCATGTCGGTCAACGACATCATCACCACCGGCGGCGATCCCCTGCTGTTCCTCGATTACATCGGCATCGCCGCTCTCGATGAGGAAAAAATCACCCGCGTGATCGGCGGCATGGCCGATTACCTCGAAGACTGCAACTGCATCCTCGCCGGCGGCGAAACCGCAGAAATGCCCGGTATCGTCCCCACCGATGTGCTGGAGCTTTCCGGTTTCTGCATCGGCTGCGCGGAGAAAAAAGATCTCATCGATCCGACCACCCTCGCCCTCGGCGACGTCCTCATCGGCTACACCTCTAACAGCATCCACGCCAATGGCTGGTCGCTCGTCCGCCGCGCCCTCAAGGAAATGGGCCCGGGTGTCGTCAGCGACGAAGAACTCTCCGCCTGGCTGCAACCAACCCGCCTCTACCACGATGTCGTCAACGACCTCAAAAAATCCGGCGTGAAGCCCAAGGCAATGTCCCACATCACCGGCGGCGGCCTCCCGGAGAACCTGGAACGCCTGTTCGTCGGTATGGGCGCCGATCTCACCATCCCGAAATGGAATCTTCCCGGTATCGAAAAACTCCTCGATCAGGTCGATGCCGAAGACCGCTTCCACACCTTCAATATGGGCATCGGCTGGGTCGCCATCGTCGCCGAAGCCGACGTCGATAAAGCCCTTACCGCCGGCCCCGGCGGCCACATCCTCGGTGAAATGTCAGCCGAAGAGGGCGTCCGCGTAACAGTCGCCTCGTGATACCCATTTCCTTTCCCTTAGGGTTTAGAATTTAAAGTTTAAAGTTTCCGAAATCTTGAGCGACCACCTAAACCACGAATGCGGCATCGCCGCAGTCCGGCTTCGTAAGCCCCTCGCATATTACTACGACCGCTACGGCACTTGCCTGTGGGGTATGAACAAGCTGTTCCTGCTCATGGAGAAGCAGCACAACCGCGGCCAGGACGGCACCGGGATCGGCTGTGTGAAGCTGGATATGCCCATCGGCAAACCCTACGTTCACCGCCGCCGCGGCATCGAATCCGACGCCCTGGCACAGATTTTCCGCAAGGAGGTGAAATCCTTCTTCAAGATGCACCGCAAGGGCAAGCTCGACAAAAACAGCGCGGACAGCGTCAAGGACAACTTCGATTTCGGCGGTGAGATCCTGATGGGGCACCTGCGCTACGGCACCAGCGGGGATTTTGACGAAGGTTCCTGCCACCCCTATCTCCGCCGCAGCAACTGGCCAACGCGCACCCTCATGGTCATGGGGAATTTCAACATGACCAATGCGGCCGAGCTCAACAACACGCTCATCCAGCGCGGCCAGCACCCGGTTTTCGGCACCGACACCCAGACGGTCCTTGAGGAAATCGGTTACCACCTCGATGAGGCGCACACCAATATCTACCATGACCTCCGCGACAAGGGTGTGCCCGGCGCGGAAACACCGGATCACATTTCCACCGCACTCAACATCCCGGAAATCATCGCCCAGTCCGCCGAGCCATGGGACGGCGGCTACGCGATCTGCGGTGCCGTCGGCAACGGCGACATGTTCGTCATGCGCGACCCGCGCGGCATCCGCCCCTGCCACATGCTCATCACCGAGGATGTCATCGCCTTCGCTTCCGAGCGCGTGCCACTGATGACCGTCTTCGAGGCCGAGGCCGATCAGGTCAAAGCCGTCGACCCCGGCTCGGTCATCGTCATCAAGGCCGACGGAACGATTTCCGACACCCAGTTCCACACCCCCCAGAAATTCACTCCCTGCTCCTTCGAGAAAATCTATTTCTCCCGTGGCAACGACCCGCAGATCTACCGCGAGCGCAAGGCGATGGGCTCGGCACTCGTCGATCAGGTGATGGCATCCATCGGCCAGAGCTTCGACAAGACCGTGTTTTCCTTCATCCCGAACACCGCGGAAACCGCCTACCACGGCATGATGGATGGCCTCCGTCTCTACCGTCGCCAGCAGGTGCGGATGGAAATTTTGGAGGGTGCCGAAGCGGGAACTCTGACCCCGGAATCCGTCGACGAACTCATCCTCCGCAACTGGCCGCGCGGCGAAAAGATCGCCCACAAGGACATCAAGATGCGCACCTTTATCTCCCAAGAGAAAGGCCGCGACCAGCTCGTCTCCCACGTCTACGACATCACCTACGGCGCGGTGAAACCCGGCGACAACCTGGTCGTCCTCGACGACTCCATCGTCCGCGGCACCACGCTCAAGAAATCCATCCTCAAAATCCTCGCCCGCACCAAGCCGTCGAGAATCGTGATCTGCTCGACCGCACCACAGATCCGCTATCCGGATTGCTACGGGATCGACATGTCGGAACTCGGCAAGTTCATCGCCTTCAACGCCGCCATTGCCCTCCACCGCCGCGCCGGTCGCCAGCACCTGCTCGACCGCATCTACGAAGAATGCCGCGAGGAACTCACCAAACCCGCCGACGAGCGCATGAACCGCGTCCGTGGCGTTTACGAAGCCTTCACACCCGAGGAAATCTCCGCCGAGATCAGCCGCATGGTTTATCCCGAGGACATCGACTGGAACGGCGAGGTCGAGGTCATCTACCAGACCATCGAAAACCTCCACGCATCCATCAAGGGCCCCTGCGGTGACTGGTATTTCACCGGCAACTACCCCACCCCCGGTGGCTACGCCATGGTCAACCAAGCCTACATCCGCTGGCACGAAGGAGTAGGCGGCAGAAGCTACGACCTCCTGTAGCGGCGATCTTCGCTCGCCGTCCCAAGGAGGGGCTGCGTTCCGCTGCCCAACAACCCAAGCACTCTTTCCAAGCCACTTCCTCCATTCTGCGCTGGCAGAAAGAGTAGGCGGCAGACGCTACGACCTCCTGTAGCGGCGATCTTCGCTCCCCGTCCCAAGGAGGGGCTGCATCCTGCTGCCCAACAACCCAAGCACTCTTCCCAAGCCATTTCCTCCATTCTGTGCTGGCAGCAGAATGCAGCCACTCCTTGGTCACCTCCTCCAAAACCCAAGTCTTCCCACTGATCACTCGGCACTAGCAAACTCCCCGCAGAGCATCGGCGAGTACGGGAGTCGACGCATAGCACACCCCGCGATGGTTCATAAATGTCGATTCAGTTCGGTTCAAATCAAGCGCCCGCCCCTCAAAGTCCCGCGCATAGAGCCCCGCTTCCTCAAACAGACATGCCGTCGCCGCGAAATCCCACAACGACCCACCGCCGTCCTTTAATTTCGGCTTTTTGAAATAACAAGCAGGCCCCTCCTCGAGCACCCCGCAGGCATTGAGCACCCCTCCCGCCCCTTCGATCATCTCCACTCCAGGATAGCCCTCCCGGGCGGCCACCGCTTCGACCTCACGTATCAGAGCCTCGCGCTCGGGATGCATCTCGAAGGTGCAGTCGCAAAACAATTTGAGCCGTCCTCCGGCGCGCAGGCTTGGCGTAAATCTCACTCCGTCGATCTCGACCCCGGCTCCCGCCACGGCGCGGTAGAGCTTATTGGCCACCGGATCGAAGACCACCCCGAGAACAGCCCGCCCGTCCTTGCGAACCAGGGCGATCGAGACGGAATACCCCGCGATGCCACGCGTAAACGGCAGAGTGCCGTCGAGCGGATCGATGCACCAGAAATAGTCCTTCTTCAGGCGTTCCCTGTCGTCTTCCTGCTCTTCGGTGAGAACAGCGAGATCGTAGCGCTCCATCGTCGGCGCGAGCAGGCGGTGAATAATCTCCTCGCTCCGCTCATCCACCTCGGTCACCACCTGGGAGGCGAGGCCATCGCCGGCGGACTTGGATTTTTTCCGCACCTCCACCTCGCGGTCGCGGTAGCTGGCGATGAGTGCCCCGGCTTCCGTCGCCGCGTGACAGGCCAGATCTGCGAGCGCTTGGAAATTTTCGGTAGTCAGTTGCATGGGCGTTCTCGTTCGATCTGCGCGAGGACTTCTTTGGAAAGACGTTCGCTGTAGTCGTGAATCTTCCAGTGCCCGGGACTCCAGCCTTTCAGGAAGCGATGGAAGTCCGTCCAAGCCACCGGGTAGAGCGCGCGCCAATCCGCTTCGAGCGCATCCGTATCCACTGCCGCCCCGCGCTCCGCAAGAGCCGCGCGGAGTTCTTTAAAATAGAGATCCAGGAGCCCCGGTGCCTTGCGTTCGCAGTCCTCCTCGCCAAAGCAGCTACCGATAAAATAGGCCACATCCTTCATCCCACAGCCCCGCCCGACGTATTGGAAATCCACCGCCGCGACCGAAGACCCGTCCGGTGAGAAACAGAAATTCGCCAGCTTCGCATCGCCATGGACAAGGGTTTGGAAAGGGCTCCGCTTGAGCTTTGCATCGATCTCGCCCGCCGCCTTCCACAGCGCGCTGTCCTCGGTGGCGAGTCGCTCCAGTTCATCCGGACGGGTCTCCAGATGCCAATACGTCCCGCACTCCCACAGCCCCTCGCCCGCGCTCCCGAGGAAGCTCGCATGGAACTGCGCAAGACATACAAGGCAAGCCCTCAGCTCCGGAGCATTGACCGCACTGCGTCGCCCGTCGTAGCCCGCCGCATCGAGATCTTCGAGCAGGATAATAACCTCGTCCCCCTGCGTCGCGACCGCCAGGCACTCTGGCACCCGCGAGCCCGCTCCACAGCGCCCAGCGAAGTCCTGATACCACGCCGATTCCACCTGATAGGATTTGAGCTTGCGCGCATGCGAACGATTCGTGTTCCACCCGCGCGGATGCTGCGCCGCACTGGGCGGGGAGACATGTTTCACGATCACGCTCGTCCGCTCCGTCCCTTCCATCCCATATCGCAGGATCGCGCCATACCCGCTCCACAAATTCTGCAACACCCCCATCTCCCAACACCGGGCCGCCCCCGTCGCCTCTACGATCAGTTTCTCTACCTCAAGTGCCATCCAGCGCTAGCCTGCTCCAATCAACAATCAACAATCAACAATCAACAATCAACAATCAACAATCAACAATCAACAATCAACAATCAACAATCAACAATCAACAATCAACAATCAACAATCAACAATCAACAATCAACAATCAACATGAAGTGTGAAGTGGTCCCGCAAAACGGAGCCAGAGTCTTATTGATGAAATGAGCTGGTCTTTGAGGGGGCAAATCCCCGAAAAGAGACCAGAAACATGAAACGAAAAAGAAGACACCTAACCGCAGAATT